>NZ_MDAW01000112.1:0-86151 GCF_002875385.1 Vibrio sp. 10N.222.52.B12
AACTTTACGGGGTCACTTCACACTCTGGCTTTTTTCTTTCAATAAGTGAGTTAACAACTCAGTGCTTTCAACTTATCAAAGTAGTCAGGGAATGTCTTTGACGTACACTTAGGATCGTTAATCGTCACAGGTGTATCGCTTAGCGCCACCAGAGAAAAACACATCGCCATACGGTGATCATCGTAGGTGTCAATCGCCGCATGCGTAAGCTGTGGTACGGGCTTAACGATGATGTAATCCTCACCCTCTTCCACTTCTGCACCGACTTTACGAAGTTCAGTTGCCATTGCAGATAGACGGTCAGTTTCTTTTACGCGCCAGTTGTACACGTTACGAATCGCGGTTGTACCTTCAGCGAATAATGCAGTCGTTGCGATTGTCATTGCTGCATCTGGGATATGATTGTAGTCCATATCGATGCCTTTCAATTGACCAACACGAGAAATGACGTAGTCTTCACCCCACTCGACTTCAGCACCCATTTTCTCCAGTGCGTCAGCGAATTGGATATCGCCTTGAATGCTGTTTTTACCAATGCCAGTGACTTTGACCTCACCACCTTTTATCGCTGCTGCAGCCAAGAAATAAGAAGCCGATGATGCATCACCTTCTACCAAAAAGTCACCCGGCGCAATGTATTGCTGACCAGCAGGAATAACAAACTCTTGGTAGTCGTTATTGATCACTTCTACACCAAACTGCTTCATGATATGCAGCGTGATATCGATGTAAGGCTTTGAAACCAATTCGCCTTCAATATTGATGCGAATTTCGCCCTCAGCCAAAGGCGCTGACATTAAAAATGCCGTTAAAAATTGGCTAGAAATCGAACCATCAATCGATACAGAACCAGATTTAAGACCAGTGCCGACGATTTTCAATGGTGGGTAGTTTTCGTTTTCTAGGTAAGTAACGTCTGCACCAGCCGTTTGAAGGGCTGTCACTAGGTGACCGATCGGACGCTCTTTCATACGAGGTTCACCAGTCAGAATATACTCACCATGTCCAAGGCACAATGCTGCGGCAAGCGGGCGCATCGCTGTCCCCGCGTTACCAAGAAATAGCTCTACTGGTTCAGAAACTGAAAATGGACGACCAAGACCTTCTACAACACATTCTGTTTTGTCTTCAGACAGTTGGTACTGCACACCAAGCTTGGTCAGCGCATTCAACATATGGCGAATATCATCGCTATCTAGAAGGTTGGTCAAACGAGTCGTGCCTTTTGCAAGGGCAGCGAGAAGCAGAGCTCGGTTAGAAACGCTTTTCGATCCAGGAAGATTCACTTCCCCTTGAATTTTGTTGATAGGTTGTAACGTTAGGCTTTCCATTGAAAGTAGATAATCCTTTGTGCCCTCTTTCGATTTTATTAGAGAGCTAAACAATTCTTCGTGAATTCAGACTAACGAAAAAACCAACACAAAACCAGAGTAAATCCATGCTAATTTTTGAATAATTAGTCAGCTCAAAAATTAGTATGCTAACGTCAGCTTAATAAGCGATATCGACCCTTACACCGTCGTCAAAATATAGGATTCGCACATCGTCACCACGGTTAAACAACATACTATTGTCCACATCTTGAATCACATTAATTAGCTTGTTGCCGTCTACCTTGACCAGTAATTCAACCAATTTATATTCAACCGTATATTCGTAGTTATTACGGTTTTTGACCACGGCCGCACCTGCCAACGCGCCAACTGCGGTTGCGACTTCTTTACCTGTACCACCACCAAACTGGTTACCAACTAAGCCACCAATGGTCGCACCGAGTAGTGTTTCCCAACCGTTGCTTTGCGACTGTTTAACTTCTTGTTGAGTAATGTATCGCACAGAATCAACCTTGCCATACACCACTTGATTCACTGGTTTTGCGACATTTCTTTCATAAGCTGCATTGGCGAAAAATGGTAAAAACAGTATGATCCATGCCCATCGTTTTGCGCTAAGTATTGCTCTGCTCATATTTCATTCCTATAGGCTTTGATGTTGGTAAACTCTTCTTTATGGCTATTTATTTAACTGAACTTGATGACTCTTTTGCCTTCCCTTCTCCCTATGAGGCCCTACACGACCCAAATGGCTTGTTAGCATTTGGGGGCGATCTCAATCCTCAAAGGATCCTAACGGGTTACCATCAAGGAATCTTCCCTTGGTATGGGCCTGGAGAACCAATCTTATGGTGGAGTCCATCTCCGAGAGCGGTTTTTGACCCAGCAACTTTCACTCCATCAAAGAGCCTTAAAAAGTTTCAGCGTAAACAACAGTATAAAGTAACGCTAAACAATGCAACCGAGCACGTAATTGAATTGTGCGCTTCTACCCGTCCAGCGGAAGAAACATGGCTCAATCCGGAGATGCAAGCTTCCTATATTGCGCTTGCCAAGCAAGGACACTGCCACTCAGTAGAAGTATGGCACGATGATCAATTGGTCGGGGGGTTGTATGGTATCAGCGTCGGCCAACTTTTCTGTGGTGAGTCGATGTTCAGTCTCAAAGACAACGCTTCTAAAGTTGCATTGTGGTATTTATGCGAACATTTGGCGTCAAACCAAGGCCAATTAATCGATTGTCAGGTGATGAACCCTCACCTGCGATCCCTTGGAGCCTTTGAACTTGAGCGTGACGATTTCGTACAAAAACTACTATATTTAAGGGATAAGAAAATTAATTTGGAAACGTTCGAACCACAAACTTTGCAAGGCGCTGAATCATGAGCACGGATCTTCAACAAATTCGTATCGGGTTGACCAACAATCACCCATGCAGCTACCTACCGGAGCGCCAAGAGCGCGTCGCAGTTGCGCTAGATCCTAGTTTGCACAGCGCCCAGAACTACCAAATACTCATGGCCAATGGGTTTCGTCGCAGTGGCGACACGATTTACAAACCTCACTGTGAGCAGTGTAATGCTTGTCAGCCGATAAGGATTGCTGTGCCCGATTTCATCCATTCTAAAAGCCAAAAGCGTTTATTGAACAAAGCGAAGACCATTCAATGGGAAATGAAATCTGAGCTCGATGATGCATGGTTCGATTTATACAGTCGATATATTTGTAAACGCCACAAAGATGGCACTATGTATCCACCGAAAGAAGATGAGTTCGCAAGATTTGCGCAAACGACTTGGTTGAAGACGGGTTTTCTCCATTTATACACGGATTCTGGGCAATTAATCGCCGTCGCAGTTACCGACATAATGGAGAATTGTTCAAGCGCCTTTTACACCTTCTATGACCCTGATTTTTCCTTATCTCTCGGTACGTTAGCTGTGTTGTATCAAATTGAGTTTTGCCAGCAACAGAACAAACATTGGCTTTATTTGGGCTATCAAATCGATGAATGTCCGGCAATGAACTACAAAACTCGCTTTCAACGACACCAAAGGCTAGTAAATCAGCGTTGGCAAGGGTAGAATACGCCCCAACTTTACATAATTACTGTTTAGCGGCAAAATAAGCGCGCTAATACCGCCTAATTTCTAAAGAGGATTAAATGGCTAAAGAAGACGTAATTGAGATGCAAGGCACTGTGCTTGACACTCTACCAAACACTATGTTCCGCGTTGAACTTGAAAACGGTCACGTTGTGACTGCACATATCTCTGGCAAGATGCGTAAGAACTACATCCGTATCCTTACTGGTGATAAAGTAACTGTAGAGATGACTCCATACGACCTATCTAAAGGCCGCATCGTCTTCCGTGCTCGTTAATCTCTGATTTTCGAATACAATAAAAAACGGAGCTCAAGGCTCCGTTTTTTATTGTCTGTTTTTTTGCTCTCAATACCAAGCTTACTTTTGGGAGTTTCAATACACTCCACAGGCTTACTCCATTCTTGCAAACACAAAAAAGCGCACACCTAGGTGCACGCTTTTAAAATAGATTTCAACAGAGAATTAGTGAAGTGCTGCTTCTTTCTCGCTTAGGTATTCAAACTTAAGTTCGTCTTTCACAAGCGTTACTCTCACTGTTCCGCCATCTACAAGTGAACCAAACAACAGTTCATTTGCCAGAGGTTTCTTAAGCTGCTCTTGGATAACACGCCCCATAGGACGAGCTCCCATCGCTTTGTCATAACCTCTATCCGCCAACCAATGGCGAGCGTCTTGAGACACTTCCATTGATACGCCGCGAGCATCCAATTGTACTTGAAGCTCAACAATGAACTTATCAACAACTTGATGGATGACTGTTTCGTCCAGGCTATTGAACCAAATGATATTATCTAGACGGTTACGGAATTCAGGTGTGAACACCTTCTTAATTTCCGCCATCGCGTCATGACTGTGGTCCTGTTGGATCAGACCGATCGATTTCTTCTCAGTTTCAGCTACACCAGCATTGGTTGTCATAACAAGGATCACGTTACGGAAATCCGCTTTGCGACCGTTATTATCCGTTAGCGTACCGTTATCCATGACTTGCAGCAGCAAATTAAAGATATCTGGGTGTGCTTTTTCGATTTCATCAAGCAGAACCACTGAGTGCGGGTGTTTTAGCACCGCATCAGTCAGCAAACCACCTTGATCGTAACCAACATAACCTGGGGGTGCACCAATCAGACGACTCACAGAATGACGTTCACCATACTCAGACATATCAAAACGAAGAAGCTCAATGCCTAATAGTTTAGAAAGCTGAACCGTCACTTCTGTTTTACCTACCCCAGTTGGACCGGCAAACAAGAATGAACCAACAGGCTTGTTATCAACGCCTAAACCAGCACGAGATAGCTTGATCGCCTCTGACAGTGCGTCAATCGCATTGTCTTGGCCAAAGACCAGCATCTTCATCTTGTCATCAAGGTTCTTCAGAATGTCTTTGTCAGACGACGACACAGATTTCTCTGGAATACGCGCCATCTTCGCAACCATGGATTCGATGTCTGCAACGCCAACCGTCTTCTTACGACGACTCGCCGGCGCTAAACGGCTGCGTGCACCCGCTTCATCAATCACGTCGATCGCTTTATCTGGCAAATGACGTTCATTGATGTATTTTGCCGATAACTCAACCGCTGCACGTAGCGCTTTGTTGGTGTAACGGACTTCATGGTGCGCTTCGTATTTTGGTTTCAAACCAATTAGGATCTTCGTCGTATCGTCCAGCGATGGCTCTACGACATCTATCTTTTGGAAACGGCGAGACAACGCGCGCTCTTTTTCAAAGATGTTGCTGTACTCTTGGTAAGTTGTCGAACCGATACAACGCAGTTTACCGCTACTCAGCAGAGGTTTGATTAGGTTCGCTGCATCAACTTGACCACCAGAAGCTGCACCTGCACCAATGATGGTGTGAATTTCATCAATAAACAGAATCGCGTCTTCTTCTTTCTCAAGCTGCTTCAAGACTGACTTAAAGCGTTTCTCGAAATCACCACGATATTTTGTACCAGCAAGCAAAGAGCCGATATCTAGAGAATAGATAACACTGTTTTGAATCACTTCTGGTACTTGGCCTTCAACAATTCTCCAAGCTAGACCCTCAGCGATTGCTGTTTTACCAACGCCTGCTTCACCAACTAGCAACGGGTTGTTTTTACGTCGGCGACAAAGAACTTGAATAGTACGTTCTAGCTCTTTATCTCGCCCGATGAGTGGATCGATATTACCAGCTTTCGCGACTTGGTTTAGGTTAGTCGCAAAGCTTTCCAATCGTTCTTCTGGATTCGTTTCTTCTGGCGCTTCTGAGCCAAAGGAGTCAGACGAAGATGGGTCTTCATTAGAACCCGAAGCTTTTGTGATGCCGTGGGAAATGAAGTTAACGATGTCTAAACGAGAGATGTCGTTCTTCTTCAATAGATAAGCAGCGTGAGATTCTTGCTCACTAAAGATAGCAACAAGTACATTTGCACCGGTTACTTCACTACGACCAGACGACTGTACATGGAAAACGGCGCGCTGAAGTACACGCTGAAAGCTCAATGTCGGCTGGGTTTCGCGCGTCTCGTCACTTTCTGGGATGAGTGGCGTTGTTTGGTCGATAAAAATATCGAGTTCATTGCGCAAAGCATCAAGATCCGCTTTGCAGGCTAGTAGGGCTTCCTTAGCTGCATCATTCTCCAATAATGCAAGTAGGAGGTGTTCGACAGTCATAAACTCGTGGCGTTTATCACGTGCACGAGCGAATGCACCGTTAAGGCTTGATTCTAGTTCTTTATTTAGCATAAGTACCTCCCGAAAGAACAACTTTGGTTGCTCGAGCAAGTCTTCTTATTACGCTTGCTCCATAGTACATAGTAGCGGATGCTCATTTTCCCTTGAGTACATCGTCACTTGCGCTACTTTTGTCTCAGCAATCTCTGCGCTATATGTGCCACAGATTGCCTTTCCTTCATAGTGGATCTTGAGCATGATTTGCGTTGCTTTATCAATATCATGCGAGAAGAATCGCTCAAGTACCTCTATGACGAAATCCATAGGTGTGTAGTCATCATTGTTTAGAACTACGTTGTACAGCTTAGGTGGCTGAACTTTCGTACTTTCTCGCTCCAGAAGATCAGAGTCTGGAGTCACCCATTCAAAATTTTTACTCATGGCAATTCAAAGATATCGTATCAAAGGGTTGATGTTTTTAACCTATAAAAACAATCTACCATAAGCATGCCATGCGGTGTAGTGAGATGTGGCACCTAATTGGACTTTGATAGATAAAATTTGTGTCCTTACATAGAGACTAATGCACCTCTGGCAGGGGCGCAAATAAAAGATTTTTATCCCAACACATGCTTATTTTTGCGGTTGTGTTTACCAAATTTCGACTCACTTCACTTATATTAATTAGTGCTCCGATAAGAAAGAAGATCACATTTAATGGTTGATAATCGGTTATTTATCACGAAAACGTCATTTTTTATTCATTCGGTAGAATCTTCTAATGTAATCAACTTGGTTAGTATGCCTCCCCCCTATATCAACACCTTGCAGTCCTTTTAACTAAAAGCTTACGCATGCGGCAGAAACACTTTGCAAAATTGTTAATCTCAAAAGTGATTTGTTTTCAATAATGTTTCCGATTGTTGCCTTTGACTATTGACTGTCAGAATTCATTGACTACAGTGGAAAGTGTTGATGCATAAATCCTCATTTTGAATTTGTTGGATTTCTAACAATTTGATGAATATGGAAGTGCCCAACTCGACGTGTGTTAGTGAACGCTAGCAATGAGACCAAGCTAAAGGTATGGCTTGGTGTTGTAACAACATCAGTAAAAAATGCATGAGGGATGTAAAAGCATGGCTACAGGTACAGTAAAGTGGTTTAACAATGCCAAAGGATTTGGGTTTATCTGTTCAGATGAAGAGGAAGGAGACATCTTTGCCCACTACTCAACTATCCAAATGGACGGTTATCGTACACTGAAAGCAGGCCAACAAGTCTCATACGAGATTGAAAAAGGTCCAAAGGGCTCACACGCTAGCAGCGTTGTTCCAATAGAAGCCCAAGCTAAATAACTAGAGCGCTGTCGGAAAGACAAAACCATTTGCTCTCATAACACTGGCTTTACCTTCTAGTGTTATGAAGAGAAAAATAAACCCGCCTATGAGCGGGTTTATTACGTTTGCAAGAGCACTAAACTAAGTAACATACAAACGCGCTACCGAAATAGCGCGAAATCAATGCTTACTTGTTAATGATGCCGTTCAACGTCGTACTTGGACGCATTAGTGTTGATGCAAGAGCATCATCTAGCGCGTAGTAACCACCGAGTTCACCTCTTACACCTTGTGCGTTGTTCAGCTCAGCAACAATCGCTTCTTCTTGTTCTGCAAGGGCTTTAGCAACTGGTGCGAATTCAGCAGCCAGTTCTGCATCTGCACTTTGTTCAGCCAAAGCTTTCGCCCAATACGTCGCAAGGTAGTAGTGGCTGCCGCGGTTATCCAACTCACCCACTTTACGTGACGGTGATTTATTCTCGTCTAGGAATTCACCTGTCGCTTTGTCCAATGCCTCAGCCAGAACCTGAGCTTTCGCATTACCAGCAACTGTACTTAGGTGCTCCAATGATGCAGCTAGAGCAAGGAACTCACCCAGAGAATCCCAACGCAAGTGGTTTTCTTTCTCAACTTGTTGGACGTGTTTTGGCGCAGAGCCACCAGCACCAGTTTCAAATAAACCACCGCCGTTCATTAGTGGAACAATTGACAGCATTTTCGCAGAAGTACCCAGTTCCAAAATCGGGAATAGATCCGTTAGGTAGTCACGAAGTACGTTACCTGTTACAGAAATGGTGTCTAGCCCCTCTTTAATGCGCTCTAGAGAGAATTGACATGCATCGATTGGCGCTAGAACCTTGATCTCTAAACCTGAAGTGTCGTGCTCAGGAAGGTATGCATTCACTTTCTTGATCAGTTCAGCATCGTGTGCACGCGCTTCGTCTAACCAAAACACCGCTGGTACACCTGTTGCACGTGCGCGACTGACGGCAAGTTTCACCCAATCTTGGATTGGCGCGTCTTTCACCTGACACATACGGAAGATGTCACCTGCTTCGACAGTTTGCTCAAGAAGAACCGCACCAGAAGTGTCGACAACACGTACAGTACCAGCAGCGTCTAGGATAAATGTCTTATCATGCGAGCCGTATTCTTCTGCTTTCTGAGCCATTAGACCCACGTTTGGCACGCTGCCCATTGTAGTTGGGTCAAATGCACCGTGTTCTTTACAGAAATCGATAACCGCTTGGTAGATACCCGCATAGCTACGATCTGGGATCATCGCTTTCGTGTCTTTTTGCTTACCATCTGGTCCCCACATCTGGCCAGAAGCACGAAGCATTGCTGGCATAGAAGCATCAACGATAATGTCACTCGGTACGTGGAGATTAGTAATACCACGATCAGAGTCAACCATCGCAAGCGCTGGTTGAGTCTCGTATACCGCTAAAATAGCTGCTTCAATTTCTGCTTTTTGTTCAGCAGGTAGAGATTCAATCTTAGTATAAACATCACCAAGACCGTTGTTTACATCTACACCAAGTTCTTCAAATAGCTTGCCGTATTTTGCGAAAACGTCTTTGTAGTACACTTTAACTGCATGGCCAAAGATAACTGGGTCCGATACCTTCATCATGGTTGCTTTCATGTGAAGAGACAGAAGGACGTCTTGCTGTTTTGCTTCTGCAATTTCTTTCTCGAAGAACTCAACAAGCGCTTTCTTGTTCATGACTGAACAATCGATCACTTCTTTGTCTTGCAGAGGGAATGCTGATTTAAGTTCTTTTGCCGAACCGTCAGCAGCGACGAATTCAATTTTAACGTCGGTAGCACCAGTAATGGTCGTCGATTTTTCGCTACCGAAGAAGTCATCTCCTGTCATGCTTGATACATGAGATTGAGACTCAGCTGACCATGCACCCATTGAGTGTGGGTTTTTCTTCGCGTAATTCTTAACTGATAATGGAGCACGACGGTCAGAGTTACCTTCACGAAGCACCGGGTTTACCGCACTACCTTTGATTTTGTCGTAAGTCGCTTTAATTGCTTCTTCTTCGTAAGTGGTCGGTTCTTCAGGGTAGTTTGGAAGCGCATACCCTTTCGCTTGCAACTCTTTGATTGCGGCTTTTAGTTGAGGAATTGAAGCCGAAATGTTTGGAAGCTTAATGATGTTCGCTTCCGGTGTTTTCGCTAACTCGCCAAGTTCTGCTAGAGCATCACCAATACGTTGTTCTTCTTTTAAATGCTCTGGGAAGTTAGCGATAATGCGTCCCGCTAGCGAAATATCACGAGTGTCTACGTTGATGCCAGACGATGCGGTAAACGATTGAATGATTGGTAGTAATGAATAGGTTGCTAACGCCGGGGCTTCATCAGTGATTGTGTAGATAATTGTAGGTTTTTCTGTAGGCATGAAATTTCCCTATTTTTTACTCAACTTAGCTGAACTTCTCAGCAACTGAGTTCGTTGAATTGACGCATTGCTTAACGTTAGTAGTGCATTCCTCCTCACCAACGCGACATGCGGTTTGCACTCTTTCTTATAGTTTGAAGCTCTATGGCTCTATATCCATGAGTGCACTTGGTGCCAAGCTTACTTTGGTGTCCATTTCCGTTAGAAATGTCTCACTAAAGCAACTTAGCTATATCATTAAACAAATAACACGAAATAGTCTATTATTCTCTGCGCTTTTGTTAGTTTTAGGCGCGCAAATGATAGCCGATAACAAGAAAACATAAAACTTTCAAACACAGTTCATTTACATTTTTGCAAGGTAGTTAACATGTCATCTCGCTCGGGTCATGAAAAAGGTCGCGGTACTCACCAATCAAAAACAAGTCATTTTAAACGCTCTGGAAAAGCAAACCACTCAAATGGACAAGCGAAAAATCGAAAAAGTCGCCCTGCCCGCGCTTCAAAAACATCTAAGCCACGCATTGCCCTAGAAGATCGCAAAGTGATCATTTTTAATAAGCCGTATGACACGTTGAGCCAGTTCACTGATGGAGATGGTCGCAAAACGCTAGCCGACTTTATTCCAGTGAAAGATGTGTATGCCGCAGGCCGCTTAGATCGAGACAGCGAAGGATTGATGGTCTTAACAAACGATGGCATTTTGCAAGCGAAGTTGACGCAGCCCCAATCAAAATCACCAAAAAGTTACTGGGTACAAGTGGATGGAGCCCCTAAAGAAGAAGACTTGGAGATGCTACGTAAAGGCGTAGAGCTAAAAGATGGCGTAACCTTACCAGCAAAAGTAGAAGTGATGCCTGAACCAGAGATCTGGGATAGGACTCCACCTGTCCGATTCCGAGCAAACATTCCAACAACGTGGTTAGCGATTACTATCATAGAAGGAAGAAACCGTCAGGTAAGACGTATGACTGCACATATCGGTTTTCCGACACTGCGACTCGTACGCTACTCGATGGGAGGGATTGAGTTACACAACCTCAAACCTGGCGAGTGGAAAGAAATAACGCTCCAACAATAAACATCAAAAAACATAAAAGCAGACTTTCGTCTGCTTTTTTAGTTTTTATCGTCACTAATAACGATTATTGTTGAGCAACCCACTTTTTAAAGGTTTCTTTTTCTTGTGGAGTGGCCTTTTGGTACATCGTCTTAAGTAGATCAACCATTTGGCTGTCTTGTGCAGTCGCAGATTTCGTGTCGACTACCGCAACCGCTTTAGGCTCTACGCCTGTAACAGCTTGGCTGTGTTGGTTTACTGTCACATATGTCACAGCAACCCCAGCGACACCGCCTGCAATATTATAGTTGCGAGCTTCCTGAGCATAGTTACGACCAATTTGAACGCCATCGGACTCAAGAACGTCTTCAACAAGGTCGATTGGCTGGCCTTTAGAGTCTAGTAGTTGCCACTCTAAAGGAGAGATGTTGGTTTGTGCTTGGCGGTAGGTTTTGAACTTTGGTAGTTCAAATTTCAGTTCTTCGTCTTTTACATCAAACTTGGCAATAATGGCGTCGCCATAAACCCCTTTGATATCATCACCAATCTTAAATTCTGGTTGATACTTGAAGACAATTTGGTTGGTACCGTCAGGAATCTCTATTGTTTTCTCATCCGAAAACAAACCACCCTCCAACTTTGGCTTCTCCATATTTACCGCAAGTAATTTTACGTCTTCAGGAACCACCAAGGTCGTTGCAGCATATAAGTTTGTACTGGCTAGAACAGAAAGTGTGATTGCCACTTTTAATGATAACTGCATAGAAATTAAATCCTTATCTCCAATAGTAAAAGACCCAGCATAAAGCTGGGTCTTACAATATCAAACTGGGTTTTGATTACCAGTAGAAACGTGCACCAACACCGAAGTCAGTTTTGCTGTCTGTCTTCACGTTGTCAGTTGAAGTTTCTTCAAATACGTATGCGCCTTCAACGAATACGCGAGCCCATTTAGAGAACTTGTACTCAACACCAGCGTAGAAACGTGAATCATCACCGTCTACAGTACCAGCTTGGTCAGAAGAAGACATTACTAGCTCGTAACCAGAGTAAAGAGTTGTCTTAGGAGCTACTGCAAACATACCTGCTAGAGAGATACCGTGAGAATCAACAGTCTCGTCTGAGATCTTGTTCTCGTCTTCGTTGTAGTAGTATGTTGCACCAAGAGTGTGCTCACCTAGAGCGTACTCACCAGTTACTTCAAAAGATAGGTTTTCTGAATCGTGAGCAACCTTGTTTACCGCAATCTTGTTTACAGAAGAAAGGATACCAGCGTGCATAGATAGGTCACCGAAAGACTTACCTACGAATACTTCACGAACTTCTTCGTTCTTGTCTTTCTCGCCTAGAGCGTAACCCGCTTTTAGCCAGAATGCGTCGTTTTCGAATGCGTATTTAATTTGAGAGTCGTTGTTCCACTCGTGTCCGTAAAGTAGAGCAGAGCCACCGAAGAAGTAAGAGTAATCCGCACCGTAAACGTCATCTGCGAAAGTACCTTCTTTACCGAAGCGGATAGTACCCATTTCGCCCATGTCGAAACCGAAGATGTGGCGACGAACGAATACAGTGTCGTCAGTACGCTCACTTGAATCAGCACCAGCGCCGTAGTTATCACCTAGAGCTACACCGATTTCAACTTCACCTAGAACTTTTAGGCTATCGTTTACAACGTAAACACCGTTTACACCCATACGTGAAGAGCTAGTGTTTAGCTCTGCAGTGTGGTCTGTGCTGTCTAGGAATAGAAGAGTTGGACGTAGCTGACCGTAGAAATCTACAGAACCTTCGTCAGATTTGAATACTTCAGCCGCATTCACAGTAGTTGCTGTAGCAGCAACCGCTAGTGCTAAAAGAGTCTTTTTCATATTTAATCCACTGCCTTTTCTTAGTTCGGGATATCCTTGTCCGATTCCCTTTTTTTATATTTTTGAGGTAGCTTGTTATCGAAACGTAACAATGCTTTACCTACAAAATCTGGGCACTAGAGTGCAAAAGATTATTCTGACTGTCAAATTTTCTAAATAGTTTTATCAAAAAACAAAAATAACCTTTAAATACAAAGTCTTGTGCATTTACATTTAAAATATTCGATGAAGTTCTAAACAATGAACTTGATTTTTCTTAATTTAGTAATTCATTAATAACAAATAGAAAACACCTTTCAATTGCCATGCAACAATAAACTTTAGAATAAAACACTACAAAGGTATCATTTTTGAAGTTTTATATTTTTCGACTAATGAAATTATTTTCATTTAGTTTAGGTTCAATATTTTTTTGTGAACAAGATCGATATTTATCATAAAAGCATTCCGTTTTGTGAACTACAGTACAACTAGTGATGTGTGCTACTATGCGCCTCCAACGCATTTGAGGCCCGTATGCTAACCAGTAACATTCAAAAATCGATTCGCACCAGTTACCAAAACTTACAAGCGCAGCTTGATAATTTTGTTCCACGAAGAGCACAAAACTACTTAGTTGCAGAAATTGCGAAAACACTATGCGGGCAATACCACAAGTCAAATCGCATGTTGATTGCAGAAGCTGGTACTGGCATCGGTAAATCACTCTCTTATCTGATGGCAGCGATTCCTGTGGCGGTTTATAACAATCGTAAAGTAGTGATCTCAACAGCCACCGTCGCTCTACAAGAACAGTTGGTGAATAAAGACCTGCCTCTTTTTCGTCGTATCACCGATCGAGAGTTTTCTTTTATTCTTGCAAAAGGCCGACAGCGTTATTGTTGTGCTGAAAAACTCGCGACGGCAAGTGGTGTCGATGGCGGCCAGTTAGCGATGTTTGAAACTAAACCGAAGAAGAAAGATATTGAGCTACTGGAAACCATGTATCGCTCCCTCGCTCAAGGGAAGTGGGATGGCGACCGAGACTCTTGGCCGAAACCAATAGATGATCAGTTATGGCAACTTATTGTCAGTGATAAGCACAGCTGTAACAACAGCTTACCAGCACACCGAGGCTGCCCTTTTCAAAAAGCTCGAACAGAGTTGGATAAAAATGACGTCATTATCGCCAATCATTCACTCGTAATGGCCGATGCAGATTTGGGTGGTGGAGTGATCCTCCCTGAGCCAGAAAACACAATTTACGTGTTTGACGAAGCTCATCATCTACCTCATGTCGCTCGCGATCACGCTTCTGCGTCAGCCAGTTTAAAAGGTGCAGCTGCTTGGTTAGAAAAGCTCAACCAGTCAATCACCAAATTTTCTTCGTTAACAGATGAAAAACGTGTTGGTCGATTCCGTAATGATCTACAAGAATCCGTACAGGAACTGATTCCTGCGTTGACCCAACTGACTAAACAGTTTGATCCAGCCCAGTTTGAGGAAGGGATATACCGTTTTGAACATGGTGAGCTACCGACTTGGTTGGAAAATCAATCAAAAGATTTAAAACAACTAAGCAAAAAGGCAAACCAAAGCGTCGCAAAGATCGCCGATCTAATAGCTGAGCGCGTTAAAGATGGCGAACTTTCATCAAGATTGGCGGAACCAGCTTTGGCTGAGTTAGGGTTTTACATCCAACGTTTGGAAAACCTAGCTCAAGTCTGGCGTTTAATGGCCGAGCCAAGCCGAGACAAAGGTGCACCTCTTGCGCGCTGGTTAGAAAAACACCCAGATCGTGAAGGCGATTTTATTGTCAGCGTTTCCCCGTTGGAAATTGGATGGCAACTAGACCAACAAATCTGGAGTCGTTGCATCGGCGCCGTATTGGTTTCTGCCACTATGCGAGCACTAAACTCATTTAATTACTTTTGCCATCAAGTGGGCGTTGACGCCAAACCGGACTCAGGAACACAGTTTTTGGCACTAGCGTCTCCTTTCGATTATCAAAATCAAGCCGAACTGCTGATACCAGCAATGAAGTATGAACCGCAGGCACCGCAGTTTACTGAATATCTTATTGAAATTTTGCCTAAGTATTTAGAAGACAATAAAGCGAACTTGGTATTATTCTCCTCTTATTGGCAGATGAACCAAGTTGCTGATGCACTCAATGCTGGTTTCATAAAACGAGGTTGGGCGTTGCAAGTTCAAGGCGAAAGTTCACGAACAGAAATTCTAAAAAAACATAAAAGGCTCATTGATAAGCAGAAAACCAGCATCCTTTTTGGTACAGGCAGCTTTTCTGAAGGCCTTGATTTACCTGGAGAACTATTGGAAAACCTCATTATCACAAAAATTCCATTTGGGGTCCCTACTTCTCCAGTTGAACAAGCACACTCGGAGTACATCGAGAAAAAGGGTGGTAACCCGTTTATGCAAATCACGGTTCCAGATGCAAGTAAAAAGCTGATCCAAAGCGTTGGTCGATTACTGCGCAAAGAACGAGATTCTGGTAGAGTGACCATCCTCGACAGACGCTTGATAACAAAACGCTACGGACAAGCTCTGATTGATTCGCTTCCTCCGTTTAAACGCAAAATAGAATATTAAAAGAATAACTATTTATGGAAATGATTGAGCCAACCATGCTGTTGGTGTTGGCGCTAGTCGCTTTTGTTGCTGGATTTATCGATGCTGTTGCTGGCGGTGGTGGTATGCTGACTGTTCCCGCGTTACTGTCGTTAGGGCTTCCTCCCCACATCGCATTGGGCACCAATAAGTTAGCTGCCTCTTTTGCCTCTTCGACGGCGGCCTATACTTACTATAAGAAACGTCTTTTTAAGCCCCAGTGCTGGGGCAGAGCGTTTGTTGCCACTCTTGTTGGTGCAACACTAGGAACGCTATTTGTTGATGCAATTAGTACAGAATGGTTAGAGAAAGCGCTGCCGCTGATCATTCTCGCTGCTGCGATGTATACTGTTTTCCATAAACCACCACAGTCGACTCATCAAAGCCCAACTCCCGAACCTTGTCCGATGCTAAATAAAAAGCAGTATATGCAAGGCTTATCGATAGGCTTTTATGATGGTTTAGCGGGGCCAGGAACTGGGGCTTTTTGGACGGTGAGTTCCATGGCCTTATACCGACTCAATATCTTGCTTGCGTCTGGTTTGGCTAAAGCAATGAACTTTACCAGTAACTTTACTTCATTGGTTACATTTGCCGTATTAGGACACATCAACTGGGTACTAGGCTTAACAATGGGCGTCTGTTTAATGGCTGGTGCTTTTGTTGGCGCGCATTCAGCAATCCACTTTGGTGCTAAGTTCATACGTCCGGTCTTTGTTACCGTTGTTAGCGTGCTTGCCATTAAACTCGCTTACGATGCATGGTTTGTAGGATTAACATGAACATCAGCCAGCTTTCAGAACATCTAGAACAAATGTCTAAACAGGCTGCAATGCTTGACCGTCAGCGTGGAGAACACCATGTTCCTTTGTTTGATGAGCGTTTGTTCCACTGCCGCTCTCGGCTACTCGTACCCTGTGTAAAAGAAGCAACAGCAACACTTGATTCGATTGTACGCGAGCAAAAGGAGCAAAAGCTCACGGCATTACGAGCAGAGTACTTAACTGAAAGATTAGTCGCGCAAATTGGCGCAATTCAGCGTGAAATTTCCACCACAAAAATTCGCAAAAACGAAGTAAAACACAGCAGTCACTTTAGAAAGCCAATTAATGTCTTGTATCAAGAACTAGCTCAACACCAAGAGTGGGCTCGTCGATTACGAGAAATGGTGCTGGAGAAAGAGAGAGCTGTTGAGTTTTCCCCAAGCTTTGCTCGTGCTGAAGCGCAGAAAGTACTTTTAGCAACAGAACAACGATTAGAACGATGCGAAGCAGCGCTGCTTAAGTTAGAAAATCAAATCACTCACAGGGAAAAGAACCAGTAATGACTGACCAACCAAAATCTCCGCTCGATGATGCCCCAGAAGAGGTGAAGTTAGCCGTCGATTTGATTTACTTGTTAGAGTCGAATGAAATCAAACCTGAAACTGCATTAAAAGCAATTAAAATCGTACAGAATGACCTAGAGAACAAACTCAGTAACAAATAACTGTTCTTATTTACTTTCGACGTTTCCAGCCTATACCGCCAATGGTAAAATCAAGCACAAATACGCCCTTCAGAAGGATAGAAAATGAAAGTAATTAGCTTTAACATCAATGGACTTCGTGCTCGTCTGCATCAGCTCCAAGCCATTATCGATAAGCACCAACCCGATGTCATTGGTCTTCAAGAAATCAAAGTGCACGACGAAGCTTTTCCAATCGAAGATGTCGAAGCCATGGGTTATAAAGTTTACTTTCATGGGCAAAAAGCACACTACGGTGTCGCGATGCTATGTAAACAAGAACCAATCAATGTGCAAAAAGGGTTCCCTACCGATAACGAAGAACACCAAAAGCGCATGATCATGGCGACGTTTGAAGATGAGAGTGGTGAAAAGGTCACTGTGTTAAACGGTTACTTCCCTCAAGGCGACAACATCGCTCATGAGACCAAATATCCATACAAACGCCAGTTCTACAAAGATCTGATGACCTACCTAAATGATCACCATACAAATGATGAACAACTGATTGTAATGGGAGACATCAACATCAGTCCGATTGATGCAGATATCGGCATCGGCGAACCAAACCGTAAACGCTGGTTGAAGACTGGTAAATGCTCATTCCAACCGGAAGAACGCGAGTGGTTGAAGACGCTAATGGATTGGGGATTCGAAGATACTTTCCGTAACCTGCACCCAGAAGTGGATGACCGTTTCTCTTGGTTTGATTATCGATCTCGCGGCTTTGACGATAATCGAGGTCTACGTATTGATGTGATTCTTGCGACGCCATCACTTGCACAAAAATGTGTTGAGTCCGATGTTGATTACGAACTGCGTGGCATCGAGAAACCGTCAGACCATGCTCCTATTTGGTCTACTTTCAAATAGATAGCTTTAAAGGGCTAATCATCTTGCCAACTTATCGTGATTAGCCCCGACTTACCCTCCTCTTAGTTCATTTTTCGCTTTCCTTCCTCGTCTCAATTTTGAGGCATTTCTCGAACATTCACTTTCTATACTCATTACTACTTCTTTAGTTCATGGAGTAAGGGAAGTATGGTTCAAAAAAGTTGGAGCAACTTGTCTCCTTTTACATTTAAAGCATTAGGCCCAATGACACTAGTGAGCGCCGTAATTAATGCTTTGATGCTAGTTGTTCCAATCTACAGTCTTCAATTGTTCGACCGTGTATTGTCGAGTAGAAGTACAGATACACTATTGCTACTTACTGCTATCGCTCTGTTTCTGTTGATTTCACAGGCATTGCTTGAAACCTTAAGACAAAAATACACCCAAAGAAAAGCCCTTCAGTTTGAATCGGAAAGTGCTCAATGGTTATACCAACTGTGCGGTCAACATTACGACACGAAGACACGTTACGTGTTTAACGACATAAATGAGATACGAGCTCTTCTCATGTCACCCGGTTTTTTTGTTGCTTTCGATCTGCCTTGGACGCCATTGTTCCTTCTGGTCATGTTTATGCTCCACCCTATTATCGGATTGGTTGGTTTGATTGCTGTTATCTGTGTATTAATGGTCGCACTACTCTCTTTCTACGCGAAAAAGAAATCATTTGAAGCATCTTACGCTACCCAAATTGCTGCAAATCGAAAAGTCGATGAGCTATTCAACAAACAAGAAACCCTGTTCTCTCAGCAAGCAGCCGATGGAACATTTAACAAATTTCAGCCTGTCCTTGCTGAAAAGTTGTGGTTCAGAAACAAAGTAGACCTCGCATCTATTAACCTGACGTCTCTCGCCAAACTTGTCCGCATGACGCTACAAATTGGCATTATGGGAACAGGCGCGTTTCTTGTGATTCAAAATTCAATGAGTGCGGGCGGAATGATTGCTGGGTCAATTCTTATGGCGAGAGCGCTCCAACCAATAGAGCAGCTAACCTCTGGGTTTCAAGGCTGGAAGACGGGGTTAGCCGCAGCCAAGCGCATAAAAGCGGTTGTCAGCCAATCAAAAATAGAGCTTGAACGTACAACGCTCCCCCAAATCACCGGTGAATTACGCTTTGAAAACGTGACTTGGTCACCTGAGAATCACAAAAGCGAAGCTATCCTCAAACAGCTGAAACTTAGGCTAGAGGCTGGAAACCGTGTTGCAATCATCGGGGCAAGTGGCTCTGGAAAAACCAGCCTTTGCAAATTAATAATGGGAATACACAAACCGACATCAGGCAAGGTGTCTATCGATGGCTTAGATGTCACCCACTGGGAGAAGACACAATTCAAACATACCGTAGGTTACCTCCCACAGAATATTCAGTTTGTCCAAGGCAGCGTGAAAGAAAATATTGCCCATTTCGACACTGAGATCAGTGACTCTCAAATCATTAAAGCCGCCATTCGCGCTGGTGTACACGAGACGATTCTTCAATTTCCAAACAGTTATGAAACCTTGATTGGTGATGGTGGACATCAATTATCTGGCGGGCAAGCCCAAAAGCTCGCCTTAGCACGAGCATTGTGCTTTAAACCCAAACTCTTGGTCTTAGACGAACCCAACTCTCACATGGATAAAGAAGGGGAAGAGTACCTCACAACCCTCCTCGCAACATGCAGAGAAGAAGGCATTTCCGTCGTAATGATCACCCACCAGCCACACTTGCTGCGCCATGTCGATTGGGTGGTTGAAATCAATAAAGGTCAGATTGCGAGAGCCGGAGAAGCAAGCAAGGTTCTCCGCTCGATGATGGATGTGCGTTCAAGAACGCAAACTCAATCAGAGGCTTCCAATGAGTAAGACCACACTTAACGAACATGGCATCGATTTCGAAGATGGTCGTAAACTCTCTTTTACTACCAAGCCCGTGGTCATCACTTCTCTGCTCGTATTACTCATCATGATCGGCGGCTTCATTGCATGGGCAAGTTTGTCACCTCTGAGTTCGGCAGCGATAGCTCCCGGCGTTGTTATCGTCGAATCAAAGCGAAAACCCGTTCAGCACCTAGAAGGTGGGATTATCGAGAGCGTTCATGTAAAAGATGGGGATAAGGTCAGAACAAATGATTTGTTGATTACTTTGAGTGCGACACAGGCTCAAGCCAGCTTGAATCGACTAAGAGCTCAGTGGGAAAGCGATCTTGCTCGCTTAAACCGACTTCAGTCCGAGCTCGCTGATCATCCTGAAATTCAATTCGATACACGCTTACTTTCTCGAAATCACTCCAAAGAAATTCAATCAATCATTCGTACTCAGCAAGCTTTATACGAAAAACGCCGCTCATTAAGGGATGGAGAAAATAACATTCTGGCAGAAAAGATTGAGCAAGCTAGATTAGACATGTTCGGCCTACAAAAGCGATATCAAGCCGGCAAAGAAAGTTTGCGCTATCTTGCAGAACAGGTCGCTATGCATAAAAAGCTGCTCACCTCCGGCAATACATCAAAATCACGTTACCTCGATCTCCAACGAGAGCACTCACAACTTGAAGGACAAATTGCCGACCTCAGTGCCCAAATTGGACGAGCAAAAGGCTTTGTTGCGGAAGCGAAAATGGAATTAGCCAATGCGGAGTTCAATTACGCCAAAACCTTAGGCGAAGAAGTTCAGGAGCTTGAACGAAAACTCAATGAGACAAGAGAGGCAATGATAAACGCGAATGATGTACTCAAACGTGTCGAAATCAGAGCGCCACAAGGCGGTGTTGTCGTTGGCCTCAATGTTGTCGGTCAACATGCGATTATTGCTCCAGGCGACACGCTCATGGAAATCGTCCCACAAGAGGACGAACTCATTGTGGAAGCCTTGGTAAAACCCGAAGATATTGAAGCGCTTCATATTGGACAAGCGACTCAAGTACGCTTAACCGCATTCAGCTTTAGAAAAACGCCACCTATAGAAGGCAAGCTTATACATATTTCTGCTGACCGCATCAGCGACCAAGCAACAGGCTCTTCAGCCTACCTCGCTCGCGTGTCACTAGATGCAAACATGTTAGCTGAATTAGGGGAATCAGTTTCGCTTTACCCAGGCATGCCTGCGGAAGTCATGATTCTAATTGATGAACAAACCCCACTCGATTATTTGCTCAATCCTCTCGCCATTGCCTCATATAAGGCAATGCGAGAAATGTAAGACTTATTTATAAAATCATAATCCCTCGACGTTACTGGCTAATTAATTGATTAATAACATAACGGATGACAAAGCCAAACCCACTGCGAAGTGGGGACGGAAAGCTACAGATCTCAAACGGGACTGAGATGGCTGGGCTGCCTCTATGTATCTCGCGATATATGAGGATGAAACAATGGCGGAAGAAGTTTCTGTAACAGAGACCAATGCACAGGTTGGTACCTTAGTTGATGGCCCTACTCAAGATGGAGTGTCAAGGGATGTAGATAATCACCTTGAAGACAATTCAGGTGCAGACCTAGAAGTGCGTGCAGGTAAAGGTGATGATATCGTTAAAACGGGTGATGGTGATGACTTTATCGCTGGTGGTAGAGGTTCAGAGGCGATCAAATCTGGAGATGGCAATGATGTCATTGAATCGTGGAATCACACCATAAATGCAAAAGACGAAGCCGGAGAAAACCCTAACATTAACTTAGCGCGCGAAGGCGATGTTGAAAAAGTGGGCTGCGTTGACGACATCATTGTTGCTGGTTCTGGTAACGACTATGTCGAAGGCGGTGGCAACAACGATATTATTTATGGTGATCGTCGAGCTAAAACGGATGATACCAATTTATTAGCCGATGGCAATTTTGATGATGATGTAGGTGATAGTCCTGTCGTCGATCATGGCGGCTGGCAAACCTACTCTAGCTACGGTGGATGGGAAGCGACCGAAGGTCTAATCGAAATCCAAAATGGTGGTGGCTACGGAGATAACAAAGATCCCGCACGAGGAAACGTGTTAGAACTTGATTCTCACAAAGACGGGGACAATACCGTTACCAACTCTACCGTTAGTCAAACCTTCACTGTTGATACTGCAGGTACATTCAAACTCTCTTTTGATCACACCAACCGTACTGATAATACAGATACAAATGGGCTAAAAGTCCTCATTGACGGTGAAGTTGTTGGAACATACAACAACGATGGCTGGGAAACGGTCAATCTAGATCTAGATCTAGGCGCTGGCGAGCATACCATTTCGTTTATGGCCGATGGTAATGAAGATTCTCTTGGTTCCCTGCTCGATAACGTCGCTCTTCATCAATACCAGGCCAACGATGTGTTGATTGGTGATGGTACTCCTAGAGACGGAGACAACGTCGATAATAGCTCGATGCCGGGAGATGATCTTATTCGCGGTAACAAAGGGGCTGATGTGCTCATTGGTGACAATTTCGATGCCCTCTCTTTCAATGAGCAAACAGGTAACTTTGAACTCGATCTTGACTCAGCACAGACTCCTGAGGGAGAGGATTTAGGTCTTGATAACGCCACAGCATACAACCCTGATGGCTCTGAAGGAAACACGACCCAACAAGGCAGTAAGTATGGAGTCGAAGGCACGGATGAAAGTGGTAAAGATGCACAAATTGGGTATAGCTACGATGACGGAGATTCGGAACCTGGCGATGCAGTTGGCTCCGAAATGCTTTCTGTTTGCTTAGATGAACATACTATGGCCGCCACCGTCGGGATCTCAAATCTTTATGCCAATGAAGGTCGTGGAGAAGATGATGATGTGGACGAAATTGGTATCTGGACTGCATTTCGAGATGGCATTGAAGTCGCAAGTGGATTTTTTAGCGCAAATGAACCTGACGCAGATACCCTAGCCCACTACGCCGCTGCGGGCATGACACTAGAAAATACTAAAGTGCTTTCTACTGATAGCAACAATAGCGGTGAGTTTAGTATTGGTCCAAACGATACTGGCTTCAAAGCCTTTGATGAAATTCAGTTCTCTGCCGCAGGTGAACAATTCAGTAAAGGGGGAGAGAAAGAAGACTCAAGTGACTATTTTGTCACATCAGTAGAAACACTTGGGCTCACTGGCGACGGTACCGACATGCTATATGGCGGGCGTGGTGATGATGTCTTACTCGGCGGTGACAATAACGAAATACTGCCGACGCCATCTGATGGTATGTATGATATCAGCCAGTTCAACGGAACGTTCGACGTTGAACTCATCGGGTCCAATGCAGGGTTCAATAACTCCCTTGGTTTCTACACCGCAGACTCAAGCGGTGAAGTCGTGAATGTCGGCATTCTTTGGTCAAATGTAAAACAGCCTGATGAAATGAACACCTCAATATCGAAAGAAATGATGGGTGGAGATGCTTGTAAGCTGGGGTTCTTCGTGGTCCCTGACGGTGCCGATAACGGCATTGAATCTGAGGGATTTATTGATGTTTCAGAATTCGATCTAGATGCGCAATTACTCGGTGAAGCTGCATTTGAATTGGGTCTCCCAGTCCATGCGCAAGTCACTCCTATGGGGGATGGAACCTCCTTATTCGAATGGAATGATAACACTGACCTTTCAACTAACGATGATGACTTCAACGACGTGATCCATAACGTCACTACCATAGCAGAACCTGAACTTCTCAAAGGCGGTCGTGGTGACGACTGGCTAGACGGTGGTGCAGGCGTTGATGCACTTAAAGGCGGCAAAGGCGATGATGTGATCATCGGTGGTAGTGGTGCCGACGAAGTTCGAGGTGGTAAAGGCAACGATACGATCGCTTACGACGCAGATGATACACTAATCAGAGGCGGAAAAGGGTTCGATGTTCTTGTCGCCAATGAGAAAGACGGCCCTATCGATATCGATATGTCTAAAGGTCAAGATGCAGACAACATTAAAGGTATTGAAGCGGTAATAGGTACAAGTAGTGACCAAGATTCTGTTACCTTGACCCTTGGCAAGGCGTACCATCAAGGTGGAGCTAGCGACAATAGTAAGAGTAAAGATGATGGTCAATCAGAGTTCTTTGCCCTTGGCGTTGAAAACATCAAGTTGGACGAAAGCAATAATTGGAGCCTAGAAAGCGATACTCAAGGCGATCCCGATGATGGTGTGACTATGACGGTGGCGGACCTTATGGCGTCATCAGATTACAAGCTAGACCAAGGCATGATTGATTCCTTAGGGTTATCAGGCTCAGATGTCTTAACGGCCTATACCTTTACAAAAGGAGGTAAAGAAGTCGTCATTTATACCGACGCAGCCTTTGACGGTGATTTCCAATTTGTATAGGTAAACTCACTCGCCCTTCATCTACCCAAAAAGAGCGCCAATCGGCGCTCTTTCTTTTAAATATCTATAAAAATGCCTTAGCTCAATGGCCTTAGATATGCCAAGAAGCGCTTCTCTGCGATTTTGAAACACCACAAAATAATGAACGTTAATCCCATGTAGAAGAGACCAGCCGTCAGGAATGACTCAAATGGTGCATAGTAACGAGAGTTCACAAGGCGAGCTGCGCCTGTCAAATCCATAATAGTGATGATCCCAGCGACTGCACTGCCGTGCAGCATAAAGATCACTTCATTCGAATATGCAGGTAAAGCACGGCGTAATGCGCTTGGCAAGATGATGCGACGATAAGTCATAAACTTGCTCATGCCGTATGCTTTTGCTGCTTCTACTTCGCCCTTTGGTAAACCATTGATCGCACCACGAATAATTTCCGCCGTGTAAGCCGAAGTATTAAGAACGAAAGCCACCAAGGCACAGAACCAAGCATGTTCCCAAAGTGTGTCTTTCACAGGAAAGAATTGGTCCATGCCGTAGTAAATGAGATAAAGCTGCACCAACAACGGCGTACCGCGGAAAAAGTAAATGAACGCCCATGACGGCAAACTTAATGCGTAATTCGTGCTATTGCGCGCTATAGCTAAGGGAATCGATACACAGAGCCCGATCACCAGAGCTAATGCAACCAGCCATACCGTTGTCCACAATCCATCTAAGTAGACAGGGAAGCTTTCAATGATCAATGAAAAGTCCATTATCTACCTCGCATGAATACTGAATTTGCGTTCAACAAGCTTAAGTAGACCGGTTGATACACTGGTGAAGAATAAGAAGATGATCGCGACAGCCATGTAAAAAGTGAATGGCATCTTTGTTGTACCAGCGGCAAGTGAACTAATACGCACCATATCTTCCAATCCAATGATTGAAACAAGAGCGGTAGTCTTGAGTAATACCAACCAGTTATTACCAAACCCGGGTAACGCGTGTCGAATCATTTGAGGTAATAGAATTCTTCTAAACGACATAAAAGAACTCATTCCGTAGGCTTTTGCCGCTTCCAACTCACCTTTATCGACGGCCATGATCGCACCACGGAAAGTTTCCGCCATATACGCACCAAAGATAAAACCGATGGTCAGTACACCAGCAATAAATGGGCTCACATCGATGTAATCAGGGAGGTAAGCAGTCCATTCATGTTCAGGGTTGCTTGCGGTAAACCACTCGTTGAGCGTTTCATTGATCGAATAAAGGCTGTTATTCAGTAGAATTTGGCCACCAAAGAAGATAAGCATCATCAAGACTAAGTCAGGAATGCCACGAATAATGGTGGTGTAGAGTGTTGCAATAGCTCTTGCCCATTTATAGGGCGCTAATTTCGCAAGTGCCCCAAGCATGCCTAAAATGACAGCAAGCAACAATGAGAGTATTGCGACTTCGATGGTTACTAGAGCCCCTTTTAGTATCGAGGCTTCATATCCTTGTAAATCCAGCATAGGTGAGTTCCTAATCCCTAAACTCAAAAAATCGGCCGTTGGTTACTTCTAGGAACAAGCCAACGGCCGCTTAGTTACGGCTTATTTACCGTAAACATCGTAGTTGAAGTACTTACCTGCGATTTCTTGATAAACACCTTTTTCACGCAGAGATAAGATTGCCGCATCTAACTTTTTAGTGAGATCTTTGTCTTGCTTACGAACCGCAATCCCAAAGCCATCACCAAACCATTTAGGGTCAGTTAGAGAAGGACCAACAAACTCGTAAGCCTCACCACCCGCCTTGTTTAGTACACCTTCTTCAAGAGCTGAAGCATCACCAAGTACTGCAGCGACACGGCCATTTGCAAGATCTAGGTATGCTTCATCAAACGAACCGTAACGTACGATTTCAACTTTATCGCCGTAGTTATCTGTCAGATACTTGTCATGCGTTGTCGCGCGTTGTACCGCAATTTTTTGACCATCAAGGTTGTCGAAGTCTAAACCCGCACCTTTTTTAGCAATGAATTTGTTTGGAATGAGTGCGTACTTACCCGTAAAGTCGACTTTCTTCTTACGCTCTTCGGTGATAGACATTGCAGCAATGATCGCGTCGTACTTACGAGCAAGTAACGAAGGAATGATGCCATCCCAATCTTGAGCAACGATTTGACACTTCACTTGCATCTCTTCACAAAGCGCATTCGCCATATCAACATCGAACCCCTTTAAGGAGCCATCCGTTTCAGTCCAGCTAAACGGAGGATAAGCACCCTCAATCCCAAAACGAACTGTTTTCCATTCTTTCGCTTGGGCGACACCAGACACTGCTGTTGCAGCAAGCGTTGCTGCCAATAACCACTTTTTCATTTCCATACTCCTGTGATTGCTATTTTATTTGGTTTTGTTTGTTGTGCTTGTTTAGGAGGCAAAAAGCTGCCACCCAAAGAAATATTAGTAGATAGAAGAGATAAATTGCTGTAATCGCTCCGAATCTGGATTCGTAAAAAGCTTAGCTGGATCTCCCTGTTCTTCCACTAAACCTTGATGCAAAAACATCACATGGTTAGATACATCACGCGCAAAAGCCATTTCATGCGTGACAACTAACATGGTGCGTCCTTCCTCGGCCAAGTCTCTCATTACCCCTAACACTTCACCAACGAGTTCAGGGTCAAGTGCAGAGGTAGGTTCATCAAACAACATAACCTCTGGATCAACGGCCAAAGCACGAGCGATTGCAGCGCGTTGTTGCTGACCTCCGGACAGGTGTCCTGGGTAGTAGTCTTTGCGTTCGTATAACCCAACTTTCTTCAACAGTACTTCCGCATTTTCAATCGCTTGCGCCTTAGGTACACCAAGTACGTGCACGGGCGCTTCAATCACATTTTCTAAAACCGTTAAATGCGACCATAAGTTAAAGCCCTGAAATACCATAGCTAAACGTGAACGAATACGCTGAACTTGCTTTTCATTTGCTGGGACAGACTCCCCTGCGCGGTTGTTCTTCATTTGGATAAGTTCGCCGTTTACCCAAATTTCACCCGCAGTTGGTGTCTCTAATAAGTTGATACATCTTAGGAAGGTACTCTTACCTGAACCGGAAGAGCCAATGATGGAGATAACATCGCCTTTATGGGCAGAAAGTGAAATGCCCTTTAATACTTCATTTTGTCCGAAGGTTTTGTGCAGGTCTTTAATATCTAGCGCTGGTACATCATTCATGCGCCCTACTCCCTGTGTTTTAGTCACTGCAATAAAGGGACTCCGCCCTCTTTGAATTGGAACAAACTATCACCACCCAAGAGAAGTTGCAACAAATTATTAACCTAAATAAATCGAATAGATAGATACAACAATCAAATGAATATGCACTTTCTAGCAATATATTCTTTTAATGCTGAATAACTGACATAAAAAAGCCCCTCAAGAGAGGGGCTCATTAAGATACAAAAGTGTTAATTAGTTCTCTCTAAAAGCAGAGTCTTCGTTTGGGCTACTCGATTCGCCATATCGCGGACTTGCTTCTCATTCATAACAATACCGAGCACATCTTCTTTAGTGTCTGTACCATTGCCATTAGCAAAAGCTGTCAAGAAGTCTGCAACTTCTACATCACCTTCATCTTGGGTGAAAACATAGCTTTGTGTAATCTGGGAGCTATCAGAGATCACAAGGTCACCTTCAGCACCTGCCGGTACACTTGAGTAGTCCAAGTCTGGTACAACAATACTGCGTTCGATCAGAGAGTAAACAGAGTGTCTTACCACGTATGGCGTAGACCCTACGATTGTACCTTCTTGGTAGCTGACTCGTTGTAATCCGTTTTCGCTACCTAGACCAATGCTATCTGATAGATCAACAACGCTATTCGATACACCTGGTTTAGTATTCTCTGTGTTGTTTACAGCGAACAGTGAAGCATCATCGACTACGATACTAAAGTTGTCAGAAACTTTGTCCGTGTATGCAGCTTCCCACCCCGGAGTTGCGATAGTGCCATCAACGCTGAATGTCCACACATCACCTTTTAAAGCATCAGGGTGATAAAAAGCACTCGTTTTAGGCACTTCAGCTAGACGATAAGAGAAGTTTTTATAAATTGTATCAATATCAATAGTAGAAAAATTGATACCGGAAGAACTCACCATTGGAGTAGAAGGTGTACCAGCAAATACCATGCGATCGTCCGCCCAATCCTCAAAACCATATTGGTATAGGGAAGAACGAGTATCTGTACGGTACTGGGCAATCATTGTTCTTTCTGTATTCACTGCTGGCAACACTTCACCCTTAGTGAAGCGTGATTCATTCGCCGTTACCGTTTCTAGCTGAGAGTCAAAGTAGAACGTTGAATATGGATTACCTACGGCATCTTCGGCCGCTTTGTAATCAAGGTTTGCTTTATTAACGATCGAATCATTGTTTCCTGTTAAACAAGTCGTGTTACTCACATTAGCATCGGCTGAAAGGTAGACATTTCGTAGCGAAGAATCAGCTTCCAACAAATCTTTTGAGAATGTGATTGCATTAATGATGGTGCCATTCACTTCTTGCACCGTCACACTGCCGTCATCAGGAATCGACTGAAGAATGATAGTCAATTTGTCGTTACTCGCGGTTACTAAGTCACCTTTGCGGTTTCCTGCAGCGTCTGAGTAATAAGCGGTTAGCTGTGTATCAAGAACACCACCCAGACGATGGTAGTTCAATACTTGTTCTTCATTGTTCGAGTCAAAACGATCATAAATCGTACACGAGCCATTACTTGCCAGCGCTTGCGTCTTCGCTGCAACAAATGTGAAGTTAAAAGGGGTTTTCGGGGCACCGCCACCACCGCCACCACCGCCGCCACAACCGACCATTAATCCCGAAATAATTGCCACTAGCGGCAGTACTTTAAGCTGTTTCATGTCTTCTTCCTAAACTGAGCGGCAATGATTAGCCAAAAAATCGTCTCTGCTCGGTACTAAGCAAGAATGAAGCCAGCTTTATATACAATTCATGAATGACGTAAATAAATCGCATTGGACATTATTTCTGCAAAATAACGTCTAATTTTATGCAACTTGTGTAATCGAATTACACACTAAACAACCAAGTCATTCGCATGCCAGACACTTTCTGTAGTTTTCTTTCACATCTATTCTTAAAGTGATCTAAATCAATCACCCCAAAGGGCTATCTTGCTAGACTCCGCCACAATGATGAGGAATTTTTTGTGCCTCAACACAATGAGTTATTAGCTATGCTTAGGCACGTGGTATTCGTGCAACAAAATCTAATAATAGCTAGCATAGGAAGTGCCGCAGGAAGCGGAAAAACACAATTCAATTTAGAATTCATAACTTTTAAATATATGAGGAATCTATGTCAGACGCAGTGAATAAAGCGCACTCTGATTCGGATATCGAGACTAAAAGCTACCGCGAGCTTCATCGTCCATCATCTGAGTTCGCAAGCCGTTCAGACTACCTAGACCACGAACTACAAATCATGAAGCCACGCCGTTTTGGCTTAAACTTGCCAGGTCGTGACTTCCGCTTTGAGCTTGAAGACCTTGTTCCAGCGCTTGCTGGTACGATCGGTATTATCGCAATGTACTCTGCGGTAATGATGTCTTGGGCTGAAGGTCTTACTGCTGCATGGGACCACGTTAACTTAGGCAAAGATTTTGCTATCGAAGTTGCTCGTGTAGAAATGCTAATCCCTGCACTCCTTTTCTGTATTCTTGCTTCTGGCTTTATTAACCCTAAAGCCAACCTAGCAGGTAACCACGGTCCAATGATCCCTCTTATTGGTACCATCGCTCTTGCGGGTGCCCATCCTCTTGCATTGGCAATCCTAATTGGTGTGTTTGGTTTGATTTTGAGCTTACTAAAAGGTGGTTCAAAACTCGTAAACCTCACTTCAGAGGGCACAGCTGGGGGCCTACTCATCTTCTTAGGCCTAACTGGTACCATGAGCCAAATCAACTCAATCCAAGCTTGGGCAGTTGGTTTGCAATCGGACACGGTTGCCGCTGGCAGCATGGGTTACATTGGCCTAATCGTTCTCGCGGTTACTATCGGCCTATATGCTTTCCTTGCTAAAGTGAATAAACGTTGGCTAGCCATCCCAGTATGTGCTTTCACGGGTCTCGTCATTGCACTTGTACTTGGTGCTGGCTTCGACATCAAATTCGTTACTGAAACAGGTCTTCCGAACCTAAACCCAATCTACTGGTGGGGTAGCACAGAAGAAGGTTGGATGCTTGGTCTACCAAATGTAGAACACTTCATTGCTTCACTACCGTTTGCAATTCTTGCTGTAGCTATGTGGTCTCCAGACTTCCTTGGTCACCGTATTTTCCAAGAACTGAACTACCCTAAAAAGACTGAAAAAGTTCTGATGGACGTTGATGACACAATGACTATGTGTTCGGTTCGTCAAATGGTTGGTACTGCTGTAGGTGGTGGTAACATTACGTCATCTTGGGGTACGTACATGATCCCAGCAGCAATTGCGAAACGCCCTATCCCTGGCGGTGCAATCCTGCTCGGCTCTCTATGTATCATCGTCGCGATTCTTGGCTTCCCAATGGATGTAGCAGTATGGCCACCAGTAATGCGTGTTGCTCTTCTAGTAGGCGTATCTCTACCTCTACTTGAAGCAGGTATGCAGATGGTGAAAGACTCTAAAGACTCTCAAGCAGCAGGTATCTGTATCTTCGGTTCTGCTGTAGTTAACCCAGTACTGGCTTGGGCATTGACTATGCTTCTAGACAACAACGGTCTGATTGGTGACAAAGAGCGTGCATCACGTCTGTCATTTGTAGATAAGATTGTGATCCCTGTAGGTGTACTTGTCGTCTGTTTAGTCGCTATGCTTGCAGTTGGTATGCTAGAAGGACAATATGGCATTAAAGCTTGGCTATAATGACATTCGTTCAAAAATTGTGTGGGTAGCGCTCGTCGCTACCCCATTTTTATCGCTATTTTTTAGTATTTATTGATTTAGTTTAAGGTTTGCAAAAATTTTTTAGTGTAGCCTTGAATTGTGGTTGGGAAGAACCCACATTAGTAACAGTGACAATATTTATAGTTTTATCGCCCTATTCTTCTTATTTAAGACTATAAATATTGTTATTCATTAAGAGTGTACTGTTCTCCATGTGGAAGTGGAGATAGCTGGCTCAACGGCGAACCAGTACGTATTTTTTTCTACTACAAAGGTAGGTATGTCATGGCAGAGCAATTTGCTAAAGCTTGGGAAGGTTTTGCTGCAGGCGACTGGCAAAACGAAGTAAACGTTCGTGATTTCATTCAGAAGAACTACACTCCGTACGAAGGCGACGAATCTTTCCTAGTTTCTGAAGGTACTGAAGCGACTAACAAGCTTTGGGCTAAAGTAATGGAAGGTATCAAGCAGGAAAACGCGACTCACGCACCTGTTGATTTCGATACTTCTGTTATCTCTACCATCACTTCACATGATGCTGGTTACATTAACAAAGACCTAGAAACTATCGTAGGCCTACAAACTGAAGCTCCGCTTAAGCGTGCAATCATGCCTAACGGCGGCGTACGTATGATCGAAGGTTCTTGTAAAGCATACGGCCGTACGCTTGATCCACAAGTTTCTAAAATCTACTCTGAGTACCGCAAAACACACAACCAAGGTGTTTTCGATGTTTACTCTCCTGACATCCTGAAATGTCGTAAGTCTGGTGTTCTAACTGGTCTTCCAGATGCATACGGTCGTGGTCGTATCATCGGTGACTACCGTCGTGTAGCTCTATACGGTGTAGATTTCCTAATCAAAGACAAAGTAGCTCAATTCCACTCTACTCAAGAGAAGCTAGAGTCTGGTGAAGATCTACAAATGACGATGCAACTTCGTGAAGAGATTCAAGAACAGCACCGTGCACTAGGTCAAATGAAAGAAATGGCAGCATCTTACGGCTACGACATTTCTGCTCCTGCGACTACAGCTCAAGAAGCTATCCAATGGACTTACTTCGGCTACCTAGCTGCTGTTAAATCTCAAAACGGCGCAGCAATGTCTCTAGGTCGTACTTCGACTTTCCTTGACGTATACGTTGAGCGTGACATCGCAGCTGGCATCATCACTGAAGAACAAGCTCAGGAAATGATCGACCACTTCGTAATGAAACTACGCATGGTTCGCTTCCTACGTACTCCTGAGTACGATGAGCTATTCTCTGGCGACCCAATCTGGGCAACAGAATCTATGGGTGGTATGGGTGTTGACGGTCGTACACTAGTTACACGTACTAACTTCCGTTTCCTAAACACACTATACACAATGGGTCCTTCTCCAGAGCCAAACATCACTGTACTTTGGTCTGAGCAGCTACCTGACGGCTTCAAGAAGTTCTGTGCGAAAGTATCTATCGATACTTCTTCTATCCAGTACGAAAACGACGACCTAATGCGTCCAGATTTCGACAACGATGACTACGCTATCGCTTGTTGTGTATCGCCAATGGTTATCGGTAAGCACATGCAATTCTTCGGCGCTCGTGCAAACCTAGCGAAAACTCTACTTTACGTTATCAACGGCGGTGTAGATGAGAAGCTTAAAATGCAAGTGGGTCCTAAGACTGCACCAATGACTGACGAAGTTCTAGACTTCGACAAAGTTTGGGCTGGCCTAGACAACCTAATGGATTGGCTAGCTAAGCAGTACGTAACTGCACTAAACGCTATCCACTACTCACACGACAAATACAGCTACGAAGCAGCTCTAATGGCTCTTCATGATCGTGACGTTCGTCGTACTATGGCTTGTGGTATCGCTGGTCTTTCTGTTGCAGCTGATTCTCTATCTGCAATCAAATACGGTAAAGTTAAACCAATCCGTGACGAAGATGGCATTGCAATCGACTTCGAAATCGAAGGTGATTACCCTAAATTTGGTAACAACGATGCACGTGTTGATGACATGGCATGTGAACTTGTTTCTAACTTCATGGCTAAAATCCGTAAGCTTAAGACTTACCGTGATGCAATCCCAACTCAGTCTATTCTTACTATCACTTCAAACGTGGTATACGGTAAGAAAACTGGTACTACACCAGATGGTCGTAAAGCAGGCGCTCCTTTTGCACCTGGTGCTAACCCAATGCACGGCCGCGATGAGAAAGGTGCGGTAGCATCTCTAACATCTGTAGGTAAACTACCGTTTGCTGATGCAAAAGATGGTATCTCTTACACCTTCTCTATCGTGCCAAACGCACTAGGTAAAGAAGAAGTTAGCCAACGTGCTAACCTAGCGGGTCTGATGGATGGTTACTTCCACCACGAAGCTGGCATTGAAGGTGGTCAACACCTTAACGTGAACGTACTTAACCGCGAAACTCTAGAAGACGCTGTTAAGCACCCAGAGAAATACCCTCAGCTAACAATCCGTGTATCTGGTTACGCTGTACGCTTCAACTCTCTAACTGCAGAGCAACAAGCTGACGTAATCGCACGTACATTCACTGAGTCTCTATAAGACTGATTGAATTAGCACTTTGAGTGATGAAATAGAGGCCGATGCTGTAAAGCATCGGCCTTTTTTTGTGTCTTGAACTAAAGTTGTGACATTGCCTAAGACTTTGTTCTCGATCTTACGTATGATGCCGAAAACGCTAGCAAACGAAGTATATGAAACTCAGTAAATTATTTATCCTTGCCTTGTTGTCGCCTGCTGCGATTGCATCAACAAAATCTACCGTCTCTTTCACTTTAGATAACGATGGCATATTTGGTGTCGACCAAGACTACACCAACGGTATTTTCCTTTCTTACGCGACCGATAAACTGCGTGAAGACAGCGAATGGAAATGGTTCAGTTTAAACGGTAATGGGCAAGCCAACGTCGATAAAGTAGAACTTGTACTAGGCCACAAAATGTGGACGCCGAGTGATATTGAAGCCGACTACCCTCTTGTTAATGATCGTCCTTACGCAGGCTACCTACATACCGAAATCAACTATATCTCGATCACAGCAGACCAAGCCGTTCGATACAATTTTACTATCGGGGCAACAGGTGAAAGCTCACTATCAGATAAAGCCCAAGATATCGTTCACGGCATCACTGGCTCAACCGACCCACAAGGTTGGGAATACCAAATTGATGACGAAGTCGCATTCAGTGTTGGTTACCGAGCATTCAACAAACTGATGCGCAGCGAAGGTAAAAGCACACAATGGGAAATTACTAACGTAAACGACATCAACGCAGGTAACTTCCGTAGTGATGTATCTCAAGGTGTCATGTTCCGTTGGGGTACCAACTTAGCGAACAGTATCGGTGCGGCAAACATCAGTGTTGAAAGCCCATTCCACGCGAGTATGCTAGCGCAAAGTACATCCAGTTGGTTCTTGTTCACCGGCTTTGAAGGACGTTACCGCTTTAACGACATTACCATCGAAGGCGATCGTTCAGGCATTCCTGAGCCATCCGATCAATACGATGTTACGTTACAAAACTGGCAAGCAAGTGCGGTTGCTGGTGCAGCTTGGTATAACCGAAACTACGGCGCGAGCTTAACCTTTACCGTTAAAACGCCGGATTATGAAGAAGCACAAACTGATGTTTATGGTACAGGCTCTCTGTCACTGTTTGCGTTCTTCTAAATATAAGTCCCTGTGCGGCGTGTGAGTTTTCATTCGCCGCTTTCTTTGCTTAATATCTCGCCAACGTCCCTCTCCAAGACTGTTTTAACCCTGCAATTTGTAATAAAATAACGGGTAGAATTTATTAAAAAATGAGAGCAAAAGATGTCAACAGCTGGTCGTATTCACTCGTTTGAGTCATGTGGTACCGTAGACGGACCCGGTATTCGATTTATCGTCTTCTTGCAAGGTTGTTTAATGCGTTGTAAGTATTGCCATAACCGCGATACTTGGGATACGCATGACGGCAAAGAAGTGACGGTTGAAGAAATTATTGCTGAAGCAAAAACCTACCGTCATTTCATGAATGCATCAGGTGGTGGCATTACTTGTTCTGGTGGCGAAGCGATGCTTCAACCAGAATTTGTGCGAGACTTCTTCCGCGCAGCTCAAGCGGAAGGTATTCATACTTGTCTTGATACCAATGGTTACATCCGTAAACATACCGATGTTATCGATGAAGTGCTTGAAGCGACAGACCTTGTAATGCTTGACCTTAAGCACATGAAAGACGAAATTCACCAAGATTTCATCGGCGTTTCGAACCGTCGAGTTTTAGACTTCGCTCGCTATCTACATAAAATCGGTCAAAAAACGTGGATCCGCTACGTGGTTGTTCCGGGCTATACAGATGAACCTGAAGCGGCACATATGCTTGGTGAATTCATCAAAGATATGGACAACATTGAGAAAGTGGAACTTCTTCCGTACCACAAACTTGGTGCGCATAAATGGGAAGCATTAGGGCTTGATTACCCATTAGATGGTGTAAACCCTCCATCGAAAGAAACGATGGATGAAATCCAATCGATCCTTTCCCAATACCATCCAAATGTGAAATACTAAGTCATATTAGGTTATTGAATAAATTAAAAATACCAGCAATTCGCTGGTATTTTTTTACTCATATTACCGTCGAGAGTACCAAACAAATCAAAACATTTGGTGCCCTATCCTCGACACATTAAACGTATACAAACCTACTACACACTTAAAACGGTAAGTAAAGCTCGTAAGGAATCAAAAGTCAGGATATCAAACATGGATTGGTTTAATTTCGTATCGGTCATTATTGTTGGTTGGGTTGTAATCATACATTGCCTACCCGATTGGCGATCAGTCGTTTGGCCTAAAATGGAACAAGAAAAACCATTTCAACATTTGATCTTCGCAACGCTCTTCTTGCTTAGCATTTTGTGGTCTGCACAGGCCGGTGTGAAAGAAGGGTTGCAAATCCACTTTCTTGCTTTGACAACGCTAACCATGATGTTCGGCTGGCGAATGGCTTTTCTGCTCTGTATCCCTGCCATGATCATCAATCACTTGATTCACGGTATTCCTCTATTAATGCTGCCAAGTGCGCTCGTACTTTCTGCACTGGTACCAATACTAATAAGCTACCTCGTTTTTCTACTCAGCTATCAATATTTGCCACGCAATATTTTTGTCTTCATTTTTGTGGCGGGATTCTTCAATGGAGCACTAACCGGTAGCTTACACCTACTCATTAACTCGGTTTATCATCTATCAGTCGGTCATTACGACTGGCAAACCATCCAGCACAACTACTTTGTTTTTGTACCATTACTCGCTTTCCCCGAGGGGCTTCTTAATGGGATGTCATTGGCGGTCCTAACCGTATTCAAACCAGAATGGTTAAGAGTATTCTCGGATCGAGATTACATATACAACCACTACCACAAATAGCATGTCACAACGCATTCATACGCTGTTTGTAAACTGGCTAAATTTGATAATTCTTGCCATTTTTCATATTAAATATGTGTTGAGATCATGTTTCAGTAACGTCTGAAACGTTAACCTAAGCACATTAAAAATGTATTAGATTATTTAGTGAGGTCATCATGGAAATGTCAAACGCTCAACGTTTGATCTTATCAAACCAGTACAACCTAATGTCTCAGATGGACCCTAGCAGCGCAGCAAAATACAAGCGTCTACAGACCATCGTAGAACGTGGTTACGAGCTGCAAATGCGCGAACTGAACAAAGATTTTGGCTGCATTACTGAATCTGAATGTCGTGAAATCATCGACATCATGGAGATGTACCATGCGATGCAAGAATCCAACAAGATGCTGGATGACGAAGAGCGCAGCAAAGTCGATCAACGCCGTCTGCAATTCCTTGGTTTTGATATCGCAACAGAAGCCCAACAAGTGCATTACGTTCGTTTCCTTGTGGATTCTGAAGGTCTATATCCGCAATTTGATAAGGCTGATCACCACTTCAACAGCCAAATGCCAATGCAGGAAAAATACCAGCGCATGTTGAAAACATGGCGCAACTGCCCTCGTCAGTACCATTTGTGTGCAAACGAATTAGCGCAAATTTTCAGTGCATAACGCACTAAGCATTTGAAAAGGAGAGTAAACGCTCTCCTTTTTCCATCTCCCCTGTCACGATTTTATCAAATCTCACCTGTCAGCTTTCTCTACGCTTTCCCAAACACCACCTAGAATTCACTGATATCGACGATTTATCGCCAAATAATTGATTTCTTATACTGTCATTCACAACACAAATTCTTCTCTCATTAAACAGTGATTCAAATGTCACTTTTGCAATAAATTCATAATTGTTAAGCAAAATTGGAAATCCCCGACTAGGCTTAAAATGAGAAAGGGAGTGATTGAAAGGTACCTATCCACCGTCCTCCGTTGCAGTGAAAAATTGTCCATAAAGCAAAGCCTTTGGCGTGACCTAACTGGGGTTCGGTACAAACCAAATGCGATAACAGGGCGTATAAGTTCATACAACGAAGGACATATCAAAGGTGGGTAAGCCTGCGTCAACGTTCGTCGGTAGACTGACTATTAAAGGGGAAAGCGACATGAGTATTTTCGACCACTATCAATCAAGATATGAAGCTTCAAAAGATGAAGAGATGTCGTTGCAGGATTTCTTAGCCCTGTGCAAGGACGATAAAAGCGCTTATGCCAATGCAGCAGAACGACTTCTCATAGCGATTGGGGAACCAGAAGTCATTGATACTGCGCAAGATCCAAGACTGAGCCGCATCTTCTCAAACCGAGTGATCTCTCGTTATGAAACCTTCAAAGACTTCTACGGCATGGAAGACGCTATCGAACAGATCGTGTCTTATCTCAAACACGCCGCGCAAGGTTTGGAAGAACGAAAACAAATTCTTTACCTTCTTGGCCCAGTAGGTGGTGGTAAATCATCACTGGCTGAGAAGTTAAAAGCACTGATGGAAAAAATGCCGGTTTACGTGCTCAGCGCCAATGGTGAGCGTAGCCCCGTAAATGATCATCCTTTCTGCTTATTTAATGCTTCGGAAGACGGCGAAATCCTTAAGAAAGAATACGGTATTGAGCATCGCTACCTACGCTCTATCATGTCACCTTGGGCTGCAAAACGCCTGCACGAGTTTGGCGGTGATATCACCAAGTTCAAGGTGCTTAAGGTACGTCCTTCTATTCTAGACCAAGTTGCAATTGCGAAGACTGAACCCGGCGATGAAAACAACCAAGACATCTCATCATTGGTTGGTAAAGTTGATATTCGCCAGCTTGAACACTTTTCACAAGATGACCCAGATGCCTACAGCTACTCGGGCGCGCTATGTAAAGCAAACCAAGGTTTGATGGAGTTCGTTGAGATGTTCAAAGCGCCAATCAAGGTGCTACACCCTCTCTTGACGGCAACTCAAGAAGGTAACTTTAACGGTACGGAAGGGTTATCTGCTATCCCATTCGACGGCATGATTTTGGCCCACTCAAATGAATCAGAGTGGCAAACGTTCCGTAATAACAAGAACAACGAAGCATTCTTAGACCGTGTATACATCGTGAAAGTCCCTTACTGTTTACGTGTATCGGAAGAAGTGAAGATCTACCAGAAACTACTTGAAAACAGTGAACTTTCTAAAGCACCTTGTTCACCAAGCACACTCGAAACTCTGGCACAGTTCAGTATTCTGTCTCGACTCAAAGAGCCTGAGAACTCGTCCATTTTCTCGAAGATGCGTGTCTACGATGGTGAAACACTGAAAGATACCGATCCGAAAGCGAAGAGTTACCAAGAGTACCGCGACTTTGCCGGTGTCGATGAAGGTATGAACGGTCTTTCCACCCGTTTCGCGTTCAAGATTCTATCGCGTGTGTTTAACTTCGACCAAACCGAAGTAGCGGCAAACCCTGTCCACCTATTCTACGTGATTGAGCAGCAAGTTGAGCGTGAGCAGTTCCCTTCTGAAATGGCAGAAAAGTACTTCGAGTTCTTGAAGGGTTACCTTGTACCACGTTACGTCGAGTTCATCGGCAAAGAAGTACAAACGGCCTACCTAGAGTCTTATTCTGAATATGGCCAGAACATCTTTGACCGCTACGTGACTTACGCAGATTTCTGGATTCAAGATCAAGAATACCGCGATCCAGAAACAGGTCAGCTGTTTGACCGTGCCTCTCTGAATGCTGAACTAGAGAAGATCGAGAAAACCGCTGGCATTTCAAACCCGAAAGATTTCCGAAACGAAATCGTCAACTTTGTGCTTCGTGCGAAAGCCAATAACAATGGTCTGAATCCAGTTTGGACCAGCTACGAAAAACTGCGCACGGTAATCGAGAAGAAAATGTTCTCCAATACCGAAGAGCTACTTCCGGTTATTTCATTCAATGCGAAAACGTCTTCTGAAGATCAGAAGAAACACGACGACTTTGTCGCTCGCATGATGGAAAAAGGCTATACCGAGAAACAGGTTCGCCTACTTTCTGAGTGGTACCTACGAGTACGTAAGTCATCCTAACCAGTTTGAGTTAGGTCGCTTGTGAAACATGAAGAGGGCTATTTCATGGCGCAATTTATAGACCGAAGGCTCAATGGTAAAAACAAGAGCGCTGTTAATCGACAGCGCTTCTTGAAACGCCATAAAGAGCAGATTAAAGAGTCGGTAGCTGACGCAGTGAATCGACGCTCGATCACAAACACGGAAACGGGCGAAGACGTTGCAATACCGCACAAAGACATCAACGAACCTATGTTTCATCAGGGTAAAGGGGGCGTACGTGAGCGTGTGCACCCTGGCAACGACCAATTTATTACTGGTGACAAAATCGAGCGCCCGAAAGGTGGAGGTCAAGGTGGTGGCGCAGGAGAAGGCAATGCGAGTCCTGATGGCGAAGGCCAAGACGAGTTTGTTTTCCAGATATCCAAAGATGAATATCTCGATATCTTGTTCGAGGATTTGGAGTTACCCAATCTTGAAAAAAATCAGATTGCTAAAATAACTGAATGGAAGACCCATCGTGCGGGTTACCAAACTGCAGGCATTCCGTCCAACATTGCCATTGTGCGTTCGTTGCAGCAATCACTTGCTCGACGTACCGCAATGACAGCAGGTAAAAAGCGTCTTCTTAATGAACTAGAGGATGAGCTTACTCGCATCAAAAACATCGAGCCAGCTCAGCAGCTCGAGGAAAATCGTCTGAAGAAGGAAATTGAGGATCTGCGCAAGAAAATCGAAAGCGTGCCCTTCATTGATACCTTCGACTTACGTTTCAAGAACTATGAGAAGCGCCCTGTGCCATCGAGCCAAGCGGTCATGTTTTGTCTGATGGACGTTTCCGGTTCTATGGACCAAGCCACCAAAGATATCGCAAAACGCTTCTATGTTCTTTTATACCTGTTCTTGACGCGCACCTACGAAAATGTAGAGGTCGTATTCATTCGTCACCATACTCAAGCAAAAGAGGTCGATGAACATGAGTTCTTCTACTCGCAAGAAACGGGTGGAACAATTGTGTCGAGCGCTCTCAAGCTAATGAACGAAATCGTGCAAGACCGATATCCTGTAGGCCAATGGAACATCTACGCCGCACAGGCATCCGATGGGGATAATTGGGCTGACGATTCTCCGCGTTGCCGTGAACTCCTAGTGAATAAACTGCTTCCTAACTGTCAGTACTATTCATACATTGAGATCACCCGACGCTCACACCAAACGCTATGGCATGAATACGAGAAGCTTGCTGAAGCCTTCCCGAACTTTGCCATGAAAAACATCCGCTCTGTGGAGGATATCTTCCCAGTCTTCCGTGAACTATTCCAAAAAGAAACGGCGTAAGGAGGCTAGCGATGAATACCGCAACGAAAAACCTTTCGGGGGAAGCTTCGAAGAAGCGCAGAGAGAATATGCTTCCAGACGGCCCAGACTGGACGTTTGAATTGTTGGAGCGTTATCACAAAGAAATCAAGCGTGTCGCGGAGCATTATCGCCTCGACACTTACCCAAACCAAATCGAGGTGATTACCTCCGAACAAATGATGGATGCATACTCAAGTATCGGTATGCCCATCAACTACAATCATTGGTCGTTTGGCAAAAAGTTCATCCAAACTGAGCAAAACTACAAACACGGTCAAATGGGCTTGGCTTACGAGATCGTGATTAACTCCAACCCATGTATCGCTTATTTGATGGAAGAGAACACCATCACGATGCAGGCGCTTGTTATCGCTCACGCTTGTTATGGACACAACTCGTTCTTCAAGGGCAATTATCTGTTCCAAACGTGGACCGACGCCAGCTCGATCATTGACTATCTCTTGTTTGCGAAGAACTACATTGCGGAATGTGAAGAGCGATACGGGGTGCATGAAGTTGAGCAACTACTTGACTCATGCCATGCATTAATGAACTTCGGTGTAGACCGCTATAAGCGTCCCGAAAAAATCTCTATTAATGAAGAGAAAGCACGTCAAGAAGAGCGCGAAGCCTATCTTCAATCTCAAGTGAACGAACTTTGGCGTACCGTTCCACAGGCAAAAACTAAAGAAGAAGATATCAAGATTCGTTTCCCAAGTGAGCCACAGGAAAACCTGCTTTATTTCTTCGAGAAACATGCGCCATTGCTGGAGCCTTGGCAGCGTGAAATCGTCCGAATTGTCCGTAAAGTTAGCCAGTACTTTTACCCTCAGAAACAAACCCAAGTTATGAATGAAGGGTGGGCAACATTTTGGCACTACACGATTCTGAATCACCTTTACGATGAAGGCTTAGTATCAGAGAAGTTTATTCTCGAATTTCTACATAGTCACACCAGCGTTGTTGCTCAACCTGCTTATAACAGTCCGTACTTTAGCGGCATTAACCCTTATGCGCTTGGCTTTGCGATGTTCAGAGACATAAAACGTATCTGTGAAGAGCCAACCGATGAGGATAAAGAGTGGTTCCCAGAAATTGCCGGAGCCGATTGGTTAGACACGCTTCACTTTGCGATGCATAACTTCAAAGATGAAAGTTTTATCAGCCAATACTTGTCACCAAAGCTAATGCGAGATTTTAAACTTTTCGCCATTAATGATGATGATCGTAAGAACTTCGTTGAGGTTGCCGCCATTCACGATGAGATGGGTTACAAACGCATCCGAGAGGCGCTAGCCGCACAATATAACTTAGCCAATCTAGAGCCAAACATTCAGGTATTTAACGTGGATGTGAGAGGCGATCGTTCGTTAACACTTCAATACGTCCCTCATAACCGAATTCCATTGGATAACAGTTATGAAGAGGTGTTGAAACATGTTTATCGCTTATGGGGCTTCGATGTGATTTTGGAGGAAGTAAAAGACACTGGACACCGAGAGATTCTCTCTACCTGTCCGAAACGCAATCAGTACGACACAAATATCTAGAACTCCCTTTCTACTAATGAATAAAAGAAAAGGCTCCTAACTTAGGAGCCTTTATCTATCTAAATCAGTCAGTGCTGTGTACTAAGCTTGCTTTGCAATAATTGTTCTTACCGCTTCAAGGTCGGCTTGCGTATCCACACCTGCTGCTGGCGCTTCTTTTGCAACCGCAACATGAATCTTTTCACCGTACCAAAGCACGCGAAGTTGCTCTAGACACTCGATTTGCTCAAGTGCGCTTGGCTGCCAATTCACATAAGTATTGATGAAGCCAGCACGGTAAGCGTAGATGCCAATGTGACGCATCAATGGATTTACGATGGTTTTTTCTTGCTTGGCAAAGTTGTCACGATCCCAAGGGATCGTCGCACGACTAAAGTACATAGCGTAACCACGCTCGTCCGCGACCACTTTTACCGCATTCGGGTTAAAGACTTCTTCTTCCGATTCGATTTCAACCGCAAGCGTTGCCATTGGTGCATCGCAACCTGCTAGGTTATCAGCCACTTGGCGAATAATAGACGGCGGAATCAATGGTTCATCACCCTGAACATTAACCACAATGTGGTCTGCAGGAATCGCCATTTTTTCTACCACTTCTGCTAGTCGCTCAGTGCCAGATTCATGGTTTGGCGAGGTCATACAAACCTTGCCACCAAACTGCTCTGCAGCCGCCGATACGCGCTCATCGTCAGTCGCAATAATCACGTCTTCAGCGCCCGCTTGTAACGCTTGCTCATAAACCCATTGGATCATTGGTTTACCACCAATGTCTGCCAACGGCTTACCCGGTAAGCGGCTTGACGCGTAACGCGCAGGAATGACAACCGTAAAAGACATTAGCGTCCCTCGTCCATGCTCATGGTTCTTGCTTCTGGTTCAAGGAGAACAGGAATACCCTCTTTGATTGGGTAAGCAAGGCGATCTAATTTGCAGATCAACTCTTGATTATCTTTATCGTACGTCAGCTTACCTTTGCACACAGGGCAAGCTACAATCTCAAGCAGACGGTGATCCATAAGTCGCTTTAACCTCTTTTATTCGATTTAAAATTCGTTCTGCATCATGTTGTTCAAACTGAGCAGAAACAGGAAGATACCACCAATTGTCTTGCGCATAGCGGTCGCATTTAACGGCATCTTTTTCTGTCATAATCACATTCGCTCCTTGTTGAGCCAATGCATCTAATTCTTGTTGGTCAAAGTCCTGATGATCGGCAAACCCTTTCGTGACTTTGACATCCGCATTCATTGCGTTAAGTGTATTAAAAAAACGAGGTGGATGCCCAATACCAGCAAATGCGACTAATTCTTTCAACTCACTCACATCCACTTGCTGCTTCGTCTTCAAATTGATCGCCTTTGATGGCGCTAAAGACATTGGCATTTCGCCATGCTGAGCTTGACCACCATTAGTGATGATAAAGTCGACTTCAGCAAGACGCTCTACCCCTTCACGTAGTGGGCCAAGTGGAATAAGGCTTTCATTGCCAAAGCGGCGATTACCATCAACGATAACGAACTCGATATCTCGCTCTAAAGCGTAATGCTGGAGGCCATCGTCAGTAATAATGATGTCAACGCCAGTTTCAAGCAATGCTTTCACCGCATTAGCACGAATCGGGTCTACGGCTACTGGCGCACCAGTACGACGATGAATTAGCTTAGGCTCATCACCACAGTGTTTCGCTGGTGTATTATCATCAAGAACAAGCGGATACTGAGGTGCTTTTGCGCCATAACCACGCGATACCACTCCGGGTTTATAACCCAGTCGTTGCAATTGCTCCACCAGCCACACTACCACTGGCGTTTTACCATTGCCACCAGCGGTAATGTTACCAACGACCACAACAGGCAAGGGTGCTTTGTAGGCTTCTTTCTTGCCGACTTGGTATTGACGGCGTTTCGATTGGCTTATCGCACCAAACAGCAAGCTTAATGGCCACAAAAGCGGCCATAGCAAGTATTTAAGCGGATGGTTTTCGAACCAGATCTTTTCAATCACAGCGCTTAGGCACCAAATTGAATTCGATGAAGCTGGGCATAAGCGCCATCTTTAGCGATCAAATCAGCATGACTACCACGCTCAACGATAGCGCCTTCATCGACTACAAGGATTTCATCAGCGTTTTCGATGGTCGACAAACGGTGAGCAATCACCAGTACCGTCTTGTCTTTTTGCAGTTCATCCAGCGCCGATTGAATAGCACGTTCCGATTCCGTATCCAGAGCTGACGTTGCCTCATCAAGTACCAGCACAGGTGCATCACGTAGAAGTGCACGTGCAATTGCGACACGCTGGCGCTGGCCACCTGACAAACTCGCACCATTTTCGCCAATCATCGCGTCTAAGCCACCGTCCATTTTACCAATGAACTCCATCGCATGAGCCAGTTTGGCTGCACGCTCAATGTCTTCACGTGAGTATTGTTCTTCTGTCGCGTAAGCAATGTTGTTTGCAATCGTGTCGTTGAACAAATGTACGTTTTGCGAAACAAGCGCAAACTGCTCACGAAGATTCTTAAGCTCATAATCACGAATGTCATGACCATCAAGCGTAATTGAACCACTGCTTACGTCATAGAAACGGTTGAACAAATTAGCAATGGTACTCTTTCCTGAACCTGAGCGCCCAACGAGAGCAACCGTCTTACCTTTTGGAATGTCAAAACTGACATTCTCAAGCGCTGGTTTCTCTGCACCTTCATAAGTAAAGCTGACATCTTTGACAGTTACATCGCCTTGCGCACGCTCTACTTTGAATTTACCTTCGTTCTTTTCTGGTTCTAGATCGACCAGTGCAAACAAGGTTTGGCTTGCCGCCATACCGCGTTGGAACTGTGACGTAACATTCGTCAGAGCTTTCAATGGACGCATCAAACCAAACATCGCAGAGAATACAACCGTAAATGTACCCGGAGTTAACTGGTCTTTGATTGAGTCGATACTAGCAAGGTAAAGCACGACAACAATCGCGATAGATGCAATCATTTGAATGATCGGGTTCGCGGCTGCTTGAGCTGTCACTAGCTTCATGCTTTGCTGGCGCATCTGATTGCTGACTTTCTCGAAGCGTTTACCTTCGATGTCTTGACCACCATAACTTAGTACGACTTTATGACCTTTCAGCATTTGCTCCGCGGAAGCCGTCACATGACCCATCATGGTTTGCATGTTCTTTGAAATTTTTCTGAATCGTTTAGAAACGATACCAATACCCCAAGCAACAACGGGAGCAACAGCAAACAGTACCAAAGACAATTGCCAGCTGTTGTAGAACATCAAAACCAACAAGCCAATGATACTTGCACCTTCACGAACGATACTGACCAATGCTTGGCTAGTTGCAGCAGATACTTGCTCTGAGTCGTAAGTGATACGTGACAATAAGTTGCCTGTTTTTTCTTTATCAAAATAAGAAACTGGCATATGCATAAAGTGGTTGAACACCATTCGTCGAATTTGCATCACGACGTTGCCGGAAACCCAGCTCAAACAATAGGTCGAGACAAACCCACTCACACCACGGATAAACATCATGGCGAAAACAATTAATGGGAGTGTGCGTAGAAAGTCTGACTCTGCATTGCCAAAACCTTCATCAAGAAGTGGTTTAAGCAGGGAAATCATGTAGGTATCTGAAACAGCATTAACGACTAATGCAATGACAGCAACGATCAAACCGGCCTTATAAAGGCGAATAAATTGCCATAGACGCTTAAACGTCTGCCAGGTCGTTTCATCAGTATTTATCGACATAGAAGTGCTTTATTTTCTTACATTAAGACTCTTATTCTACTCCCTTACGCAGCATCTGCCTATACCAAGGGTCAAATGTCTCACTTCGTTTAACTTCGAAGTGCCAATTGTCTTGCTCAATAAACACCGATACTTGACCATCACTGCCTGTGTCTAACCAAAGCGCCTTGTTCTCTTCATAAGCTGATACCACATTTTCAGCAGGCATCCCCCATTGATTACTTTTTGCGAGAGAAGCAATGGCTAATTTGGGGGAAACGGCTTGAACAAATTGGGGGTTCGAAGAACTCTTGCTGCCATGGTGAGGAACCAACATCACATCACTTTCTAGTTTCTCAGGCTCACGCATGAGTATCCATTCACTTATGGCTTCAATATCTCCCGTCAGCAGCAGACGGAAACCAGATTGAGAGTCGACTACCCTAATCACACAAGAGTGGGGATTGTAGGCACGCTGAACCAACTTCGGTGGCCACAACACTTCCATATTCAAGGATTGCCACGACCAGTACTCCCCAGCAACGCACGCTCTGTAGTCAGTGTAATTCTGGCTGCTGAACTTATAGGTCGGATTGAAAGCACTTTCGATGTATTGACGACCTCCTGCATGGTCAGAGTCCGCATGGCTAATGATGAACCCATTGATGGAACCGTAACCTCGACGATGCAAAGTCGGGGCGATAACCTGCTCAGCAATGCTACCGCTCCCCCATCCTTTCCCTGTGTCATAAAGCAATACCTTGCCACCTTTTTCGATTAATACTGCAAGCCCATGCCCAACATCGAGAACATCCACTCGCCATCGGTCTCTAGTTGAATCATGAAAGAACACCACACAAGTCGTGACCAAAAGTAATAAAAGCAGTCCGTTCGCCCGAAAAAAGCGACCAAGCAAAAGACAAGCACTTGCCACACCGACAAGAAGCGTTGCTTTCAAACTGAGAAACTGCCAACTCCCTGTGGCAAAGGGTAAAGACCAACTCAATGGCCATAGCGCCCAGTCCATGCCTTGCCAAAACCACGCCGAAATGAAATAAGAGCAAAGCGAAAACATGAGTGCAAGAAACATCAGAGGAACCACAATCATCCCAAACCAAGGTATAAATACTAGGTTATAAATAATTGAGGTTAGACTGGTGCCAGAGAAGAAATACCCACTGATCGGCACGATCAACAAAGTAAGTACTAACTGTACTTTCAACAACAAGATCAACTTGTCCTTCCAATCCCCCTTGTGGCTCTGAACGGCATTCACCGCAAGCAGTACCGCAACAACAGAGAGATACGACAACCAAAAACTCAGACTAAGAGAAGCAAAAGGTTCAATGCAAAGCTGAATAGCGACTGCTAACAGCAATACACGCCAAGCGCTCCAATACACCAGCCAAAACTTTAATGACACATAAATAACACAGACAGAAAAAGCTCTTATCGTCGGCAAAGAAAAATCTGCAAGCCAAGCGTACAAAAACGCGGTGATAATCCCAATGATAGGTGGTAACAGCTGGAGATTGAAAAAAACGTACCGAAGTGCAACCCCAGCGAAAATACCAAAACTGAATGCCATCCCAATATGCAAACCGGAAATAGAGACCAGGTGCAATAACCCACTATCCCGTAGCTGCTGCCAATCTTGATACGTTAAAAGTGAGCGGTCACTAAAGGCGAGCGCATTGATGAGTGGATAATGTTTGAGGCGCGAGATGCTTCCAGAAACCGACTGAATGATTTGCTGACGAACAGAGTAAGAAGAACGAATCTGCCACTTGGCATTACGTGACGACGTTGCCCTTGCAACAATTCCCTGCCCAATGGCTTGTTGCTCAGAATCAAAACCCGCTTCATTTCTCAACCCTAGAATGGGTTTAAGTGAAACTTGAGTAGTAAAGTCACTGTTAACAGGCAGTGGGAAAGGGGTTATCAGACGGATTTTCGGTTTAAGAAAAGGTAACAGGTTTTGAGAATTCACCCCGCGAACCACCGCAATTCCTTCATATCCGTGACTTATTTGCGTAAAAGGGCTGTCAACTTTACCAATTATGGTAATATTCACCCCTGCTTGAAACAGGGCTTGTCTTTGATGTTCCATAACATTGCCGTGGACAATAACAACCATACAGCCCGAAATTACGCCTATGCTAATTAAGCCTCGACGTAATTTGATTATTGAGCCAATGGCAATTATTCCCAGCAGCAACCATCGCCAATCTGGCATCGTCGGCCACCATGCAGACGAAATAACGCTCGCGACAAATAATGCCAAGGTCCAACTTTTTTCTAAGAGAGTCATGTCGTCCTATGCCTAGAAAGCTGATAAAACGCTTCATGCCAGATCATGAAATGATCAAACGCCAAAAAGCACTAAAGGTCTTCGGCAACGTGTTATACAACCCAAACTTGTGGTGTTTAAACCGTCGCTCTGCATCTGGTGCTTTTGCTGTTGGCTTATTTATGGCGTTTGTTCCGCTTCCGAGTCAGATGATCATGGCCGCAGGTCTCGCCATCATGCTTGGCGTTAACTTACCGCTTTCTGTTGCATTGGTATGGATCAGCAACCCTATCACGATGCCAGTTCTGTTCTACTTTGCGTACAAACTTGGCGCTTTGGTTATGCACGTTCCTCCACAGCCATTCCATTTTGAGTTGTCGTGGGAATTCATCATGCAACAAATGAACACTATTGGACCACCGTTCCTACTAGGCTGCGCAATATGCGGCGTTGTATCAGCCATCATTGGCTATTTTGGTATTCGGGGGCTTTGGCGTTATTCAGTCGTGAGAAGCTGGCAAAAACGTAAGATAAGATAAGTACTTATTCTTCAATTAGCAGGTTGTAGAGCATCGAATGGAGAACAGTTAACGTTCGACATGAAAGGCGCTGTAACTCAAGTATGAAGTCTACCGAGCCATGACAGAGATAAGCTGAACATAGATAAAAGAAAGGACCGAGATTCGGTCCTTTTTTGTGCCTGCCGCTTGAGAGCGGCGGCTAAAGTCTTTCTTTCGATTACTTGGAACTCAATACCGCAGCAGGATTGAGCTTCGCTGCGCGAGAAGCAGGGTACCAAGTTGCTAACAAGCTCAACATGATTGCCGTTCCCGAAACCAAAGCCACATCAGGCCAATGCAACTGGGAAGGTAAGAAGTCAACAAAGTAGATGTCACCCGATAAGAACTGATGTCCGATTAAACTCTCTAACGCTTTAATGATGGGGGTTAAGTTTAGCGCGACAAACACACCAACAATACTGCCTGCAATACTTCCGAATACGCCCGAGAACACACCTTGCCATACAAAGATACGTTTAATTAACCCATCTTTTGCGCCCATGGTGCGTAATATCGCAATTTCTGCAGCGCGATCTTTTACGGCCATCATCAATGTAGAAACGATGTTGAAGCTTGCTACACCAATCACCAGAACCATCACCAAGTACATAATGGTGCGAACCAGTTGGATGTCGCGATACAAGAAACCAAATTGTTGTTGCCAGCTCTTGAGGTAGACATACACATCAATCAGACTACCGACTTCACGCACGATCGAAGGTGCGTTAAGTACATCATCTGTCTTCAATGAAATCCCTGTAACACCATCACCTAAACGCGCATACGCCTGTGCATCTTTTAATGGAACCAGAGCGAGTGAATGATCGATCTGGCCGTTAAGCGTTAAAAAACCTGAGACTTTGACTCGCACACGTTTTGGTGCTTGAACTTTGCTGGTGCTTCCCGTTTGCGGAATCATTAACGTAACGTAGTCACCAACCTCAACATTTAATTCGTTGGCAACTCCACGCCCCAAAATGACTTGCTGCTGACCAGCATAAAAATTCTGCCATGCTTGGGGATCAATAAAATCAGACATGCTTGATACGGCCTGCTCAAAAGCCGGATCGACACCTCGTACTTCAACGGCTTTAAGCTTGCTACCTTTTTCCGCCAAACCAGTAAAGCGAACATAAGGCGCCGCCGCGACAACATGTTCATGACTCAATGCCTGATTCATGGTTTTGGTGTAATTGTGCAGTGGTCCATTGACCCCTTCTAACTCACCATGCGGAATAACTGATAACACGCGCGATTGCAGCTCACGTTCAAAACCATTCATTGCAGAAAGACCAATAATGATAACCGCAACGCCAACCGCAATACCAATCGTGGAAGAAAGCGAAATGAACGACACCATTTTGTTACGCTTTTTAGCGCGACTGAATCGGCCCCCGATCATCAGTGCTAGAGATGAAAACAAAATTAGCCCTCCGCAACCGCTGTTTCAGTGATAAAGCGATCCACCAGCAAGCCATCTTGCATATGCATTTGGCGATCCATTTTCGCGGCTAACTCGTTATCATGAGTAACCACTAAAAAGGCAATGTTCGACTCTTGGTTTAATTCACGCATCAAATCGTAAATCGCCAGAGCAGTGTTGTGGTCTAAGTTACCCGTTGGCTCATCCGCCAATACCAGATCAGGCTTGTTCACCAAAGCTCGTGCAATGGCTACGCGCTGACGCTCACCACCAGAAAGTTCGGACGGACGATGATCCATGCGATGACCTAACCCCACCTTTTCGAGTAGAGTTTGAGCAGCTTCTTTTGCTTCCGATACTTTCGTTCCACCGATCAGCAGGGGCATTGCCACATTCTCTACTGCTGTAAAATCCGCCAACAAATGATGGAATTGATACACAAAACCAAGGTGTTTGTTACGCAACGCGGCTTGTTTATTTGAACTCAATGCAGATAGGTCTTGGCCAAGAAAGTCGACCTCACCTTGTGATGCGTCGTCCAACGCACCAAGGATGTGCAGTAAAGTACTTTTCCCTGAGCCCGATGAGCCAACAATTGACACTAACTCACCTTTATCAATATCAAAGCTCACGCCTTTCAACACTTCTGTATCTAACGATCCCTCTCGGTAGACTTTACGAATATCACGACATTCTAATAGCTTATTCATAGCGAAGTGCCTCAGCAGGTTTAACAGAAGATGCTCGATAAGATGGATATACAGTTGCAGCAAGACTCAGAGCAATCGCCAGCACTACCACTAATAAAATTTGGAATGAATCGATAACAATTGGCAGATGGCCACCAAAGCTAAATAGCGCCACACCAGCCGCTTCCAGAATCGCATTGAGGTTAAGCGACAAAGCCACGCCTACCACTCCACCAACAATCGCGCCAATTACGCCACTGCTAGCACCTTGAACCATAAAAATAGCCATCACCTGAGATTGCTTCATCCCCTGGGTTTTGAGAATTGCGACTTCAGATTGCTTCTCCATCACCACCATGATCAAAGCAGAAATGATGTTAAACGCGGCAACACCGACTATTAAACCGAGCATCAAGCCCATCATGTTCTTTTCCATTTTAACCGCTTGGAAAAGTTCACCGCGTTGCGCGCGCCAGTCACTCCACTGCCAACCTTCAGGCATAGGTTTATCTGCAAACTCAGTCACCATAAACGGGTCGGAGAAAAAGACACGCCAACCAGAGACCGTCTCTTTAGGTAAGCGCATCAACTTTGCCGCATCCGTCATGTTCACAATCATCAATTGTCCATCAACGTCCGAGCCAGTATTAAACAACCCCGCAACGGTAAAGTTACGCTGACTAGGAATACGCCCTAACGGAGTAAATTGTGATGCATTCGTTACCATTAAACGCACTTTATCGCCCATTGAGACTTTTAACGATCGCGCCAAGCTGTGTCCTAAGAAGACCTTATACTCACCCGCTTTTAAAGAAGACAATCGACCTGCGATTAAATGGTTTGAAATAGGGTCGCCTTGTTTTGGTTCAATCCCAATCAAGTAGCCCGCGGTCAATTGTGCAGAACTTTGAATAACCGCTTCTCCACGAACGATCGGTTCAGGCTTTGCCGTCGTAGACATCTTCTGGATAAATTCAGGCGCCGTCGCTGTCATTGGCGTTTTGCCATCATGCTGTGAAATTACGGCGTGAGGTAACACACCTAAAATGCGCTCTTTTAGTTGCGCTTCAAAACCGTTCATGACAGAGAGTACGGTCACAAGCGCCATCACACCGATCGTAATGCCTGCGGTCGACATATAAGACACGAATCGACTGAACCTATCTCCGGAACGACCCCGAAGATATCTCAAGCCAATAAACAAAGAGATAGGATGATACATATAGGACAAACCAACTGGTTTTCTAATAGTGCTAAATAATAAGAGTTATCTTACCTTACTCTTACAATGAAGAAGACAAGATAATCGCTAAATTTGTCAACGACATGCAATAAGTCCATTTTTAAGCGAGAAAGTTCACCCAGACAAAACATGGAAACTTGATAACTTATTTCAGTTAGCGATAATCAGTGCCCTATCCCTCTCTTTCTTCAATGAAATGAGAGTGCTCGTTGGCAGAAAAGGACCGATTAATGACAGAGCAAGAATACTTCACCGTACACCACAACCTCACTCTTAATGTCGAAACATTAGGAGCGGACTTCGTTCTGCCTGATGAGGAAACCTTTGTCTCGGAAATTCCAACGCCTTTTATTGTCGCAAGCGAATTTAGCCATTTAGATATGCTGGCAGATAATGCACGCCTTGAACTACAAACTAAAGAGCTGAAACACGTCATCAGCCTGTTGGATACACAGAATTCAAAGCTCAACCTTTTACTTAGTTTTATGCTCTCTCAACAAGACGATGCAACACTGCGCTTTCAAACCACTCAGTTTGGAGCAAGCCAGCTCAGCTATCGCTCAGAAACTGAAATTGAGACTCAACAATTAGTGCGAGTAAAACTGTTCTTAGATCACCCTGCGGCAGCCATTTACTGCTACGCTCAGGTAGTGGCATGCGAGCCTTGTGACCGTGGTTTCATCACCACTCTGAGGTATAAATTGCTCAGAGAAGCCGACCAAGATTTATTGATCAAAGCCGCTTTGTACCAACAACAGAAACTACTGCGTCAGCGTTCACTAGAGCGAGATAACAAATAACGACCATGACAAAAGCAACGATTCTTTCCGTCACTAATCCGTCTGAACGTGGCGATAAAAAACAGCTAGGGAATTTACCTGGCGCGGCATTACCAATGGCCATTGCGGAACTGGCAAAACAACACTCAAGCCATTCAGTCCTTGTGGTGCCCGATCCACAAATCGCGCTAAAACTACAAGCTGAAATTGAGCAGTTTACAAACCAAACCGTGAGCCTGTTCCCGGATTGGGAAACCTTGCCATACGATAATTTTTCACCGCACCAAGAAATTATCTCAGACCGAATTGCACGTTTATATCAGTTGCCTCATCAACGTAATGGTGTGACGATCGTACCAGTCAGCACAATCTTACAACGTCAGTCTCCGAGAGACTTTTTGCTGCAACACACTTTGATGGTTAAGACGGGCGACCAGTTCTCACTCGAAAAGCTACGTACTCAGCTAGAAAACTCGGGATACCGTCACGTCGATCAAGTGTTTGGACCGGGTGAATACGCCAGTCGCGGTTCGATCTTAGATTTGTTCCCTATGGGCAGCTCCGACCCTTATCGTATTGATTTCTTCGATGATGAGATCGACACGATACGAACTTTCGACCCAGAGAACCAACGTTCGATCGAAGACATCCAGCAGATCCAATTACTGCCTGCGCACGAATTTCCAACGACCAAGGTAGCAATCGAAGACTTCCGTACCCGTTGGCGTACACAGTTTGAAGCACGCCGAGAGCCTGAATCGATTTATATGCAGGTCACTAAAGGAACATGGCCTGCCGGTATCGAATATTGGCAACCATTGTTCTTCGATCACACAGAGACTCTGTTCGATTACTTACCAGAAGATTCGCAACTGATCATTTATGGAGACATCGAAGCAGCGGTCGATACTTTCTTAAATGACGTTGACTACCGTTACGATCAAAAGAAAATCGACCCACTTCGTCCGCTATTGGCCCCTCATGAACTGTGGCTAAAGAAAGACGAACTATTTAAGCACATCAAACAATTGCCTCAGGCCCTATTAAGCCTAGAGAAAATTGTTAAACGTGCTGGTCGTCAGAACCTAGCGGTACAGTCTTTGGCAGAGCTTGGTGTCCAGCAACAAAACAAAGAGCCATTGTCTCGCCTTCGCCAATTTAGTGAACAATTTACGGGAAAAATCGTCTTTTCTGTCGAATCAGAAGGCCGTCGTGAAGCGCTGACAGAACTGTTGCAAGGCATCAAAGTACGTCCCGTGGTTCATGGCTCAATATACCAAGCACTAGATTCAAATGACCGATTCAGCCTGATACTTGGCGCTGCAGAACATGGCTTTATCCATGATGAGCTGAACTTTGCACTAATTTGTGAAAGCGACCTACTCGGCGACCGCGTTATCCAACGCCGTCGCAAAGACAAAAAAACCGTCAATAGTGACACCGTCATTCGCCACCTTGCCGAGCTAAAACCGGGGCAACCTGTCGTACACATTGACCACGGTATCGGACGCTACATCGGCCTGCAAACGCTTGAAGCCGGTGGTATGAAAACGGAATACGTTACCCTTGAGTATCAAAACGATGCCAAACTTTACGTTCCGGTTTCTTCCCTGAACTTAATCAGCCGTTATTCTGGCGGTGCAGAAGAGAGTGCACCACTGCATAAACTCGGCGGTGAAGCGTGGGCAAAAGCACGTCGTAAAGCGGCAGAAAAAGTACGTGACGTCGCAGCAGAACTTCTGGATGTTTACGCAAAACGCGAGCTAAAACCGGGTTACAAATTCGAGTTGGATCGTGGCCAATACGCCACATTCAAAGCGACATTCCCATTTGAAGAAACGGACGACCAATCCACCGCCATCAATGCGGTACTTTCGGACATGTGCCAAGCAAAAGCGATGGACCGACTCGTATGTGGTGACGTTGGCTTTGGTAAAACCGAAGTTGCAATGCGAGCAGCCTTCGTGGCAACAGACAACAGCAAGCAGGTGGCTGTATTGGTGCCGACTACTCTGCTCGCTCAGCAGCACTTTGAAAACTTCCGTGATCGTTTTGCTAACTTACCAATTCGTGTAGAGGTCCTTTCGCGCTTTAAATCAGCGAAAGAGCAGAAAGTGATCCTTCAAGACGTCGCGGACGGTAAAGTGGACATCGTTGTTGGTACACATAAGCTGCTTTCAAGCGACATTAAATTCAAAGATCTTGGCTTGTTGATCGTCGACGAAGAACACCGTTTTGGTGTACGCCAGAAAGAGAAAGTAAAAGCAATGCGTGCCGATGTCGACATCCTAACGCTGACGGCAACGCCAATCCCTCGTACGCTGAATATGGCGATGAGTGGTATGCGTGATTTATCGATCATCGCAACGCCACCAGCGCGTCGTTTAGCGATCAAGACGTTTGTGCGCCAGCATGAAGATTCGGTCGTTCGTGAAGCCGCATTGCGAGAAATTATGCGCGGTGGTCAAGTGTACTTCCTGCATAACCAAGTCGAAACCATCGAGAAAACCGCTGAAGACTTGCAAAAGCTGATCCCAGAAGCTCGTGTGACGGTTGCCCACGGTCAAATGCGTGAACGCGAACTAGAACGCATCATGAACGACTTCTACCACCAGCGTTTCAACTTACTCGTTTGTACCACTATTATTGAAACAGGTATCGACGTTCCGACGGCAAACACCATTATCATGGATCGTGCCGATAACCTTGGTCTTGCGCAGCTTCACCAATTACGTGGTCGTGTAGGTCGTTCGCACCACCAAGCTTATGCTTACTTATTGACACCACATCCGAAAGCCATCACCAAAGACGCCATCAAACGTCTTGATGCTATTGCTTCGTTAGAAGATCTGGGCGCAGGTTTCACTCTTGCGACGCACGATCTTGAGATTCGTGGCGCAGGTGAGCTATTAGGTGACGAACAAAGTGGTCAAATTCAATCGGTTGGCTTTACACTGTATATGGAGATGCTTGAACAAGCGGTTGAAGCATTGAAAGAAGGTAAAGAACCATCGTTGGATGACTTGCTTCGTGAGCAAACGGAAATTGAAATGCGTATTCCAGCCTTGTTACCGGATGACTACATCCCTGACGTGAATACACGCCTATCAATGTACAAACGCATTGCAAGCGTCAGCGACAACGAAGGCTTGTCGGAATTGAAGGTAGAACTGATTGATCGCTTTGGCTTATTGCCAGATGCAACCAAAAACCTTCTCTCTGTCTCAGAACTGAAAATTGGGGCAGGAAGTCTCAAAGCGAAGAAAATTGAGGCACATGATAAGGGCGGATTCATCGAGTTTTACCCTGATGCTGACATAAACCCAGCGTATTTGGTTAAACTCCTGCAATCACAGCCGCAAAAATTTGCAATGGAAGGTCCAACTAAGTTCAAGTTTAGCGTACCATTAACGGACCGACGAAAACGCATTCAGTTTGTTCAAGACTTACTGAATGATTTTAAACAGAATTTATTACCAACGAGCTAATAGTCGAATGAGAATACTGATCCCATTATTGCTTCTTTGTGTCTCAATGCCTACTTGGGCTGCGCGTCAATTTGATATTGAAGTAATTATTTTCAAGCGAGCAGTTAACGCTGAAAGTACCAGTGAATCATGGCCAAATGAGCTGCCAAAAATCGAAATGAGCAACGTAGGCAGCTTAGACAATGAGTCTTACCGCCGTTCTAAAGGCGTCACTTTGCTACCACGTTCTTCTTTCCGTTTGAATGCACAAGAATCAGCATTGAACAATCACGCCGGCTTCAAAGTGCTTAAACACGTAGCCTGGCGTCAAGGCGACCGCGGCAAGGCAAGCGCGCCGATCTTCCATATCGTGGGTGGACGTGATTTCTCAGGCTCTTACAACGCTGACGGCAGCCAAATCAATGGCAATGCACAATCACTTTCAACCGATGGTTACAGTGAAGAAACCGTTAACGGTCCGCTCTACGAGTTAGACGGCAAACTTCAAATCTACGTTCAGCACTACTTGTTCGCAGAGACCACCATAGATTTACGTGAGCCCGCTGTACGTGAAGTTCGTATCGAGTCTCTGCCTTCTGAGCAAATGACGAATGAGTTAGGTGAAGTGGACGGCAACGTTCAAGTAGGCAACTTGGCAGAAGTTTCACCAACCATCACTGAAGAGAAGTTCTTGAAGAGCTTCCGCATGGATCAGAAGCGCCGTATGCGCAGTAGTGAAACTCACTACTTAGACAACCCTTTGATGGGAATGATCATTCAAGTTCGTCGCGTTCGATAAGAGCAACATAAACATAAAAGCGCAGCACTGGCTGCGCTTTGTTTTATCTAGCGCCCAACAAGGAAGTCGTATCTGTTCATGAGTCCAGATTTTGAAATCATCACCCCACGCTTGGCACTCAAGCTTATTCCCTCAGAACAAGCCCACTCACTACAACGCTTGTTAGTTGAATCCCCTTCCCTACATCAATGGTTAGATTGGTGTGACGAAAACGTCACCCTCAAAGACGCGCAGGACTTCCTTCTTGCCACTCGCTTAAATTGGGTAAAAACGGAGGCATTTGGATTTGGTATTTATGATCGTGAATACAACAATTTACTTGGAATGGCTGCTGTAAACGAGCTTTACCATACATTCAACATGGCGAGTATTGGCTACTGGGTTGCAGATAAATACCAACGAAAAGGCTATGCACAAGAAGCAATTCGAGCACTGGCTGAATTTTGTTTCGCCAAGCTTAGCTTAACGCGAGTAGAGATCGTCTGCGATCCAGACAACATTGCCAGTCAAACATTAATCGAATCAGTCGGAGCGAAGAAAGAAGCCATTGCTAGAAATCGTTTTATCTTCCACGGTAAACCAAAAGATGGCGTTGTGTATTCGTTGTTACCCACTGATTTGTAATTAATCGAATGAAAGTGTTCGATTTTAAGACAACAAAAAAGCCACCGACAGACGGTGGCTTTTCGTTTTGATTGTTTGTCTTTCTATCAAGTCAGCAATAGAAAGCCAAGTCATCAAATTAGTGTAGCTTCAAGTTTGGACGAAGTACGCGGTTAATACGGCCAACGAGCATCATCAAGCCAGTCTTAATCACGCCATGCAACGCCATTTGGTGCATACGGTATAGCGAGATGTATACAACACGCGCGATACGACCTTCAACCATCATAGAGCCTTTGGTTAAGTTCCCCATCAAACTACCAACTGTAGAGAAGCGGCTTAGCGAAACCAAAGAACCATGGTCTTTGTAAACGTAGTCTTTCAGTTCGCGACCGTTAAGCTTAGCGACGATGTTGCTGAACGCTTGGCTTGCCATTTGGTGTGCTGCTTGAGCGCGTGGCGGTACGAATGAACCATCAGGTTGAGTACATTGCGCCAAATCACCAATAACAAAGATGTCATCGTCACGAGTAGTTTGAAGCGTACCTTTAACCACAAGTTGGTTGATACGGTTTGTTTCTAGGCCGGCAATGTCTTTGATAAAGTCAGGGGCCTTAATACCCGCTGCCCACACCATGATTTGCGCAGGAATTTTCTCGCCGTCTTTAGTGGTTAAACCGTCTTTATCCGCTTGCGTTACCATGGTAGCAGTACGCACGTTAACACCGAGTTTAACCAGCTCTTGGTGCGCCGCAGAAGAAATACGCGGTGGCAATGCCGGAAGAATACGCTCACCTGCTTCCACTAGGTTCACGTTTAGTTTGCTCGAGTCTAAGTCACCAAAGCCGTAAGTACGCAGCTCTTTCACTGCGTTGTGCAGTTCTGCTGACAGCTCCACACCCGTTGCACCCGCACCAACAATCGCAATATCAACGGTACCGTTACCATTTTTCGCGTGCAGTTTTAGGAACTCATTGTTCATGCCAGAACGGAAACGGTGCGCCTGTTCTGGACTATCTAGAAAGATACAATTTTCACGAACACCGGGAGTGTTGAAGTCATTAGACGTAGAGCCAATCGCCATCACTAGAATGTCGTACTCTAGTTCGCGACTTGGCATAAGAAGCTCGCCATGTTCGTCTTTAAGCTCACTAAGAATGATCACTTTACGTTCACGGTCGATGTCTTGAAGGCTGCCCATTTGGAAGTCAAAACTGTGGTTTTTCGCGTGAGCACGGTAACTCAATGCGTCCACACCTTCATCCAATGAACCAGTTGCTACTTCATGCAACAGCGGTTTCCACAAGTGGCTCGCTTTACGGTCTACCAGTGTAATTTGCGCACGGTTCTTACGACCAAGAGTTCGACCTAGCTTGGTTGCCAATTCAAGGCCACCAGCACCGCCGCCTACAACGATAATGCGTGTCACAATGTTATCCTCTACAAAAATGAATATATGGGTTCAGCTCGAAGCTCTGACTCACAGTCTTACTGTGGTAAAGCATCCAACCGATGAATTCTTTGGTCTCTAGAGGTGAGCTCACTTTTTGGATAAATCCAATGCCATCTTTAATGTGCGTGTTTGATTAACTTGCTGATGTGGCATTGCTCGTTTGTCTGAAAGATACGATCTCAGACAAAAAATGGGCAAGTTTCTTACTCGCTCTCAATTTTTTTTGATATTTATCAAATTATTTTTACCAAGTTCATTATATAGGGCAATCTTTTGATGGCAACAAAAATCCTTGCTAGGAATACGGATTGGCTAATTTTCAACTGTTTAACGGTATCGTTTTCGTGCCACAAAAGGTTAAAACGATAAATCAAGGTAATAAATCGCTACAAAATGTAAATATCTACAGAATTATTGCTATCAAGTTACGTCTTGCAAAAACAAAAACAGCACTTCGAAAAGTGCTGTTTAAACATAGTCAGTTTGTTCGTTTTTATGCAAGTTACGCGTTCTTGAATGCCTTCATCGCCTGCAAGTGGTGAGAGATCTTCTTGAATTTATGCGTTTGGGTTTCATCCCAAATGATGTCGTAGTGTTTCTCTAATTCCGACGCCGTTTTTCCATTGTCGTGAATCTCATCTTCTTTCGACAAAATCACTAAACAACGCGCTTTGTTCTTAGCACGAAACTCCTCAACACACTTGGTCGCAATGTCTTCGTACTCTTCTGGACGATCAATACGTCCTGCCATTGTCTTCTCTGGATGCAAGTTCGGGTTGAACATCACTTGCTTAATGCCGCAGAGAAAACCGATACGCTCTGACCAATAAGCTCCTAAACCAACACCACAGATTAATGGGTTCGAATCGTCAGATTGGTCAATCACCTTAGACACTTCTTTCAGCAGGTGCTGCATATCGTGTTTTGGATGAAGTGTACTGTAGTTGATGAAACGGATGTCATCATCGATGAATTGCAGTTGCAGAACTTTTTCGTGGTTACCTGGGCTTGTACTATCAAAGCCGTGCAAGTAAATAATCATGTGTACCTCTCCCTGTGACTTGCTGGTACTTTCACTTTAAACTACCACTATTTCCTTATGGTTAAAGAGGAAAAAGCCATCAGTTCTCAAAACAGTGATCTTCCATACATAATAAGTCTTTAAACTCGTATGCACTGCTCAAGTATTGTTCATCATCCCATAATTTGTAGGCCAATAAATACCAAAGCATCGCCATCATTCGAGTTCTTGGCATCCACGCTCGCACGCCTTCCAACCATAAAGCGACGTCTTCAATGCCACGAGTTTGGCAATACTGTTCTACACCTTGTTCAATAGGCACGTCGGCGAGTTGCAAAATCAAGGTCAAGTCGAGCCTTGGGTCCGCTAAGCCAGCATACTCCCAATCGATCACTTTCACGCCCTCTTCGCCACGAACTAAGTTGTAACACCCAAGATCAAAATGGCACAGTGCTGCAGGGACTTGCGCCACGCTTGGCTCAGAACGCCACTTTAGATAAAGCGCTTCGTACTCAGTACCAACGTACTGGCCAGCCAGTTCCAACCAATAATGGTCGATACGCGAAAGATACGAGAACGGTACTAAAGGAACCGCCGTTGCAGGATATTCATGAATCCTAGCAGCAATCGGCAATAGCTCTTCAATATCAATACCTGGCTTCGTCAGCGTTTCACCCGGCACCCACTCCACTAACAAACCTTGCTCATGCACAAAGACAGGCTTTGGTCCTAGGTTGAGAGGGGCAATCGCGTTAAGCACTTGATATTCGTTATGACGAGATATAGCAAAGGCCTTACACACGTTGCTGGTCGGGCGCCAGACGTAAGCAAGGCCTTCTGAGGATTCCAACCGCCAACAGCGATTGGTTAACCCACCAGTGACGGTTTGTACCTTCACTGGTGGAGAAGCAAAGAAGCTATCAAGGGTATTAAGACTTGGGTCTAATTGTTTCGCTTGTTGCCAAGAAAACCACGCCATTAATGACTTCTCCACTCAAGGTCGTAGGACCAAATAGAATCAATTAAAGGCCAAATAGGCTCTTCGATTGCTCTTTACGGATTTCAGTTTCATCCGCCCATTCGATCAGACCAGTTTCTAGATCCATCAAACGCATCGTCATTTTGTAATATACGTCTTTGTCGCTACCCGCATCTTTTACGATGCTAGAAAGGTTACCGTAAAGCATGTATTGCGCACCGACCATTTTACCGAACTGAATTGCCGTACTTTGGTTCACTAGCTCATCCGTATTTTGGAAGTTTAGTTGCTCACGAACTGACTCAACACGATCCATATCCACGAAACGGAACTTACCTGAGTTCAACATCTTAGTAGAAATAGTGTCGGTGATAGACTCCGTATCGATGTGCTCACTTGTTTTGTTCTTGATGCGCTCAACAAATACGATAGGACGTTGGTCACGAGTAATTGCTGCCACTGAACCTGACATCATCATGCTGTCTACCATTTCGCCAGCAATTTTTTGTAGATCCGTCGAGCCGAAATCGATGGTTGTAGTTTCAGTCGCTTGCGCATCACCGTAAGAGACTTTGTTTGAACAACCACCCAAAATGACGGCAAGACCTAAAAGAGCAATAATACTTTTTTTCATGAGAGTTCCTTAGTTTGTGTTTCATCCCAAGGCGTCTCCACCTTGGAAAAGCAGCAAGCTGCCTAAAATTATTTACCCAAAAGTGGGTTAGTTATCTTGTGCTTCGCGAATTTGTACACGGAATTGGGTACCGTTTGGATTCACTGTCACTTCTGACAGCGTCACTTGCTCAAATCCACGTACGATCATTTTTCGCCAAGGGCCTGGCTTGGTGTTCACTTCCAACCCAGAATTGTCATACCAGTAAAAACGATAAAGGATTTCTTGGTCACCTTTGTAGTTGCTACTTAGTTGTACAACACCGCGTGGACGATCATCCACGTAAGTCGTCGTAATATTATCGACTAATAAACGACTGCCCATTACGTTATCGTGGAAGAATACTTTTTGTGTTTGGCCGTCAATTCGGATACCCGCGGTATTATCAGCGCACCCCGCTAAACCGATGATCATTACCAAGCCAATAAGCCATGCTTTCATTACAATCTCCCTAATTGTTTGTGCCATACCGTTGAATGCGTTCCCTGTCGAGAAACCCAAACCAACGTGGTTTGCTGTGCTGGCACTTCGAATTGATACACCTGATCGCCAACGTTTAAGCTCTGCAGCCCCGGTTTCACGACTTTCGAAGCCGTTTTCACCGTGCCAGGTAGCGTCTGCCAACTTCTGGTATCAGGTTGTTCGGTTAATGTATTCCACACATTGAAAAGAATGTTGCCGACATCATCGCCTTTTGCCGCTTCTTTTCGGATTCTGTCTTTTGCCCAAACACGAATGACTTGACGGATCACGATGGTCGTTAAACGCTCATGCAAATCATTTTGCGCCATCGCGTTCACATCGGCCAATGTGCTTGAAGGTAGCTTGTTGCCATTTAGCGCAACATCCCCAAAACGCTGTGTTCCACGTTTCGGGTAGTAAGGCAGCGCCAGCGAATAGATCGCACCGTCGCCTCGGCTATCATAAATCGGCAAGTCAATGCGCCAACCTTGCAGCGCTTCCACCACGCCTTGTTCGTCTATCACGATCACGCGCCCTTGTGACTTACTCAGTCCTGAAGGCGCTTTGCCGTAACGTTTTTCCAGCATACGAAGATCTTGACGCATACCGAGCTTTTTCGCGGCATACATTGTACTTTCAATCACTTGCTTGTTATCTGGCATCACAGCGAGCGCGCGACGATAGTCTACATACGCACTGTTCAAATCTCGTGACGCTTCATAAAGCAAACCAGAAAGATAGAACAAGTAACCGTTTTGTACGGAGCTAAGCTTTTTACCTGCATCCGGATAGTTCGCAAGTACACTACCCAAGTTGGCAGACATACCTTGCTTCTTAAGATCCTTTTCGGCCTGCTTTAGTTCCTTTTCACGAGCTTTCTTTGCAACTTCCTGAACTTGATTGGCTCGGCGCATTTCAACCAAAGCTCCTTCAAGATCATTTTTCTGTAAGTAGTTAAGACCTAAATACAAATGCAAAAAGCCGAGTTCATAGTCGGCTGGTTGGTATTCATTTAGATTGTCGTTAACGGCTAAAGAACCCACGCTGGTCGCCGTCTCTGTGACAGAAATCGTGGCACGGTCTTGTTGCTTACGTACTGCACGGTCGCTGTCTTCAAGCGAGCTCAAACTGGTTGGGTAATCTGCTGCAAGAAAAGAGATTCGGCCTTGTTCGAAATTACCAAGTATCTCGCCACCTACATCGCTTGATTGAAGTTGCTCAGCTTTCGCGTATTCACCTGCAACCACCGCTTGGTAAACTTCTTTATTTTGGTCACTATAATGACTGAACAGGTTGCCAGCGGATAAATTCGCACACCCTGTCGCGAGCAAGGTCCAGCTAATTAATCCGAATAGCTTCACACCATGTTTCACATTTATCTCCACAAATGTGTCGTTCGAGGAATAAAGAAGTGGATGACGTTCTTCATCCACTTCCTTCTAAAGATTAGCTCAATACCATAGGACCTAAAGGACGACCGCCCACTAGGTGCATATGAATATGATAGACTTCCTGACCGCCATGTGAGTTACAGTTTACGATTAAACGGTAACCGTCTTCTGCAATGCCTTCTTCTTTCGCTAGTTTTTTCGCTACGGTGAACATGCGTCCCATCATTGCTTCATCATCCGCTTCCACATCATTTGTGGTTGGGATTAGCTTGTTTGGAATGATAAGGATGTGGCTTGGCGCACGCGGATTAATGTCGCGAAATGCCGTCACTAGATCATCCTGGTAAAGGACATCTGCTGGGATTTCTTTGCGAATAATTTTGCTAAAGATGGTTTCTTCCGCCATGGGTACTCCATTTTATAAGGTGTGTAACCTATTTAGTATGCGCTAAGCCAAAAGCGAGCTCAATAAAAAACAGTGTTCACTTAACATTATCAATATAACTCGTGACGTTGAAGCTTTTTTTGTCGTGTGCGTCATAAAACGTGCGTCGCAAACTCAATACAATCCGATGAATTTTGTTACTTTTTTAAGACAATTCTTATTTACGTTGTCTATTTTTGGGAGAGGAAGCTCACTTATGCGAGGTTCAGTAATTAAACGGATGTATGCAGGCTTCGCGCTGATCATCGTCCTTTTCGCGGTCACGATTGCCATTATGATGGGGGGCATGAATGATATTCACGGCAAATTTGAGACAGTATCTAAATCATCACTTCCACTGGTATCCCTATCCAACCAAACCAGTGTCGAGCTACTTTCTGCGGACAAATCTTTCAAAGACTTCCTGACCACGGAGAATAAACAGCGCATGGATGAAATGCGTCAGGAGTTTGCTAAATCTCAACAACGATTCGAAGGCACATTAGGCCAACTTGAAGTGGCCAGCCAAATCTACCCTTCCCTAGCAGAACCTTTTTCTCAGCTTAAAGAACTTGAGCAGAGCTACTTTACCGAAGCAAAGGAAGCAATGGACAACTACGAAGCGATGTTTGCGGCACAAGAAGAAGTGCAGAAGTCTTCTCGTCGTTTCCAAAAGCTCAACACCGAACTTTCCGTTGGTCTGAAAGAATACGTAGCCGATCAATCAAGCATCTCAGTCAAAGTGATGGCAAAAAGCTATTTCATTAAGCTAAAAGATGCAGAGGTGATCACATCGGACGCATTGGCTAGCTCAAATCCAGAGTTTGTGACTCAAGCCGTTGCGAAAAACCGTAAAGCGGTTACGCACCTGAATTACGCATTTCGTGGATTGGTTACTCAGTTACCTGAGCTTAAAAAAGCCTTTGGTGATTCAGTGGATCAATTTACTCGAGACGTAGGCATGCGTGGTGGTGTATTAGACCAACACAACAACTACTTATCTGCTCGTTCTGCGCTGTACAACAATATCGCAAATCTAGCGACTAAAGTTGATTCAAGCATGTCGATTCTGGAGCAATTTACAACAACAGCGACAGACAAATTGAATGAGTCTCTGACCGATGCAGGTGACATCTATTCTGCTGGTGTAACCAAAGCTATTGTGATCGCAGTGATTGTGGTTCTGTTTGCGACGGCTATCGGCTATCACATTGCACAAAGTGTACGTGAACCATTGACTCGTATCTTGAAGGTATTAGAAAGCTTGACCGAAGGTGACATGACGCAGCGCATCGATAACCGTTACAACAACGAGTTCAGCCGCGTGAGTGGTCACATTAATACGTTGGCAGACAGCCTGCACAACATTCTTGTGAAATTAAATGACGCCTCAGATAACCTTGCATCTACCGCATCAACGAATGAACAAACTTCTTCTCAAGCGCAATCTAAATTGAATGCGCAGCGCGAGCAAACCGCGACCGTCGCAACCGCAATGACAGAGATGTCACATTCGGTGCAGGAAGTAGCGCAAAGTGCACAAGGCTCACTTGAAATGGTTCAGCGTGTAGAAACCGCCTCGGACCAAGGTCGAAATGTCATGAACAGCAACATTTCGACGATTAACCAACTTGAAACACGCTTGAACGAATCGGTGTCTGCCGTTTCTGAACTGCAAAAGATGAGTGGTCAAATTGGCTCGATTCTGGATGTGATTCGTAACATTGCCGAGCAGACCAACTTGCTTGCCCTAAATGCCGCAATTGAAGCTGCACGTGCCGGTGAACAAGGTCGTGGTTTTGCGGTCGTCGCAGATGAAGTTCGTGTGCTTGCCTCCAAGACCACACAATCGACAACTGAGATTGAGGCAATGATCAGTAACCTACAATCAAGTTCGCAATCCGCTAACCAAGTCATCCAAAGTTGCATGAGTGACATGGAAATGTCAGTAGAGCAAGCATCGAAAGCCAATAGCTCAATGGAAGAAATCCAAGCGCTTATTATCGAAATCAGCCAAATGAGTACGCATATTTCTCAGGCGGCAGCAGAGCAAAGCGAGACGTCAGCTGACATTGCACGCAATATTGAAGACATCAACAGTATCGCAGATGAAAGCTACCATGCGATGTCGAGCATCGCTCAGACCAGCGAATCGTTAACCCAACTGGCTCATCAGCAAAACGAGTTAGTTCATCGATTTAAACTATAAGAGCAGCATCGACAGTTAACAGATTTTTTGCAACCAACTGTATAAGGGCGACTTTTTATTGAAGTCGCCCTTGTTTTTTATGAGCCTTGTCTACATATGGTTAATATGGCTTGCTCATCCCTTTTCTTTTCTCTTTTCGAGCAAGCCAAATAAGAAGGAAAATCTATGGCTGTTCATGTTGGTATTATCGACCAAGACCCAGTGAGATTGGTCACTCCTCTTTTGGATAATCGCACTGTTAGCACACATATCGTCTTCATCGGCGACAAAAGCCAATCTGATATGTACGAGCGACTGAGTGCCGTGTTGGAGCAGCGAGAAATTACTTCTGAATTTTTTGAAATTCCTTCTGTTGTAAACACTTCTCTTATTAAGCAATCGATCCATAAATTGGCAAAAGACCTCCATGATAGAGGTGAAGAAGTAAAACTGAATGCAAGTTGCGGCCTTCGTCACCGACTGCTTTCTGTGTATGAAGTTTTCCGTACGTACCGCTGGCCAATCTTTGTCGTTGAGCCAAACAGCGACAAACTTTGCTGGCTGTATCCTGATGGTAAAGAAGACACGCAAGTTGAAGACCACATCACCATCTCTGATTACCTGACTATCTTCGGTGCACGCGGTGAATTCCACCACGTCGATCTGCCTCCTCAACTAGACCAAAAACTTTATGAACTGGGTGAGCGTTGGGCTTCTAATGCGCTAGAACTTGGTCCTGGACTGGCGACGCTTAACTATCTTGCGACGACATGTCGTAAAGAACAAAAGTTAGATGTAGAGCTTTCTGAGAAGCAGCAAGGCTACCGTGAACTGAATATGCTTCTGACTGATTTGGTGGAAGCAGAAATTGCAACCTATGAAAATGGGGTTCTCACCTTTATCGATGAAGATGCTCGTCGCTTCTCAAATGGTGAATGGTTAGAAACGTTAGTTCACAGCACTGTGAAGCAAATCCAAGACACGATGCCGACTATTCAAGACCGATCGTTGAACGTTCAGGTTTATCGCAAACTCGGCGAAAGCGAAGTTCGTAACGAGCTTGATGTTGCGACTGTGGTGAACAACAAGTTACACATCATCGAATGTAAAACTAAAGGCATGCGTGATGATGGCGATGATACCTTGTACAAATTGGAGTCATTGCGCGACCTTCTAGGTGGTCTGCAAGCGCGAGCAATGTTAGTTAGCTTCCGCCCACTGCGTCATAACGATATCACACGTGCAGAGGACTTAGGGTTGGCACTTATTGGCCCAGACGAGCTGAAAGATCTCAAAACTCACCTAAGTGCTTGGTTTGAAGCCGCTGGTGGTTCTGACGAAATCTAATCGTCGATATAGATCAAAAATCAAAAAAAGCAGCCTCGAGCTGCTTTTTTATTGCGTCAGATTTGTTGTTTGAATACTCAGACAAAACTGCCAGATAGAAAAAACCAGAGGCGAACCTCTGGTTTTTCCCGTTTGTTTAAATGCCAACTAACCGTTGTGCTTAAAGCATCTTACGCGCTGCTTCTACTACAACTTTAATTGAGCGAGCTTCCGTTTCTTTCAGCGTTGCATGATCTGGAATCTCTTTTTGCGTACGGTTGATGATAACACCCGCCACACAACCTGCTTTCAAGCCAGAGCTTGCACACATGGTTAGCAGTGTTGCTGACTCCATTTCGAAGTTCAGAACGCCCATGTCTTGCCACTCTTGCATAGAACCTTGGAAACGCTTAACAACACGGCCAGAGAATGTGTCGTAACGCTCTTGACCAGGGTAGAAAGTGTCACTTGAAGCAGTCACGCCCATATGAACGGTTGCACCAGACTCTTCAACAGCAGCTTTCATTGCTGTTGCGATTTCGAAGTCTGCTACTGCTGGGAACTCCATTGGAGCAAAGTGTAGGCTCGCGCCGTCTAGACGCACAGAACCTGTAGTAACGATCATGTCACCTACGTTTACGTGTGGCTGGATTGCACCAGTAGTACCAACACGTAGGAAAGTGCGAACGCCAAGCTGCGCTAGTTCTTCTACTGCGATAGACGTAGATGGACCGCCGATACCTGTAGAACAAACCACAACAGGTTTACCGTCTAGCTCTGCACGGTATAGCGTGTATTCACGGTGACTTGCTAGAAATACTGGGTTTTCCATTTCTTCTGCGATTTTTTGTACGCGTGCAGGATCGCCTGGAATGATTGCTAGAGTCGCACCATTAAGATCCGCTTCAGTAACACCTAAATGGAATACAGCTTGAGACATAAGTCGCTCCTTGTTGTGGCTTATTTTGTAAGCAATAAGCTCATTAGTAAGTTGTTGGGTACAGATGCACTGTAGCGAACCTTTTACCAACATAGAGTGATCATAATCACAATGAAACAATGTAATAAACTTACACTTTCAAATAAAAACGGTTTTGATCACACTTTGAAAGCTATAAAGCTATTGTGTTGCATAATAAACAGTGACTCTTCAATCGAATCATTCAGGAAAATGATTTCAATCATACAAATACAAAAGCCCGAGGCGAATCCACCTCGGGCTAATAATTAATCGATTAGATCGTGAAATTACTCTACTTGTTTGGACTCGAATCGAAGCAATCTCAAAGCATTTAGAGTCACCAAGGCCGTAGCACCACTGTCAGCAAGTACCGCAACCCATAGGCCTGTAATACCTAACAAACTAGTCACTAAGAACACCCCTTTTAAACCCAAAGCCAAAGCAACGTTCTGACGAATGTTATTTAATGTTGCGCGTGATAGCTCAATCATGGCTGGCAGTTCCACCAAGCGGTTGTGAGTCAACGCGGCATCTGCAGTCTCTAAGGCAACGTCTGTACCGCCTCCCATGGCAATACCAATGCTGGATGCTTTCATTGCTGGGGCATCATTAATACCATCACCGACCATTGCAACCGTATGCTGCGCAGAAATTTCTTCGACGTAATGGACTTTGTCGGCAGGCAGTAAACTCGCCTTGTAATCGAGACCAATTTGGTTCGCAATCGCTTCAGCACTGCGTGGGTTATCACCGGTTAGCATCACAGATGAAATACCCAGTTGTTTCAAAGCAGCAACCGCTTGCTGAGCATCTTGACGTAACGTATCTTGCCACGCAATCAGACCAATAACTTGAGAGTCATGGCGAGCAACAACCACTGTTTTACCCTGCCCTTCAAGCTCAAGTACACGCTCTTCGACTTCTTTATTCAACTTGAATTCGGCTTTAGAAGGTGCAATCACTTGAACCACTTTGCCATCGACTAAGCCAGTCACACCAGAACCTACCTGCGCAGTTTTGTCTGTGGCTTCCGGAATCATCACGCCTTGGTCTTGAGCTTTGTTCACCAGTGAAATCGCTAGCGGATGGCTTGAACCGATTTCAATCGATGCAGTTAGGCTCAATAGCTGCTCATCAGTCACACCTATCGCAATCACATCGGTCACTTGAGGTTTACCTTGTGTCAATGTACCTGTTTTGTCGAACGCAACGGACTCAACACGTCCCAACAGTTCCAATGCTGCACCACCTTTGATGAGGGCGCCTCGTTTTGCTGCCGCTGCTAAACCAGAAGTAATCGCCGCAGGTGTCGAGATAACTAACGCACATGGACAAGCAATCAATAGTAACGCTAAGCCTCGGTATACCCATGTTTCCCAAGGCTGAGCAAACAGCAATGGTGGTGTGATAATGACAAGTAGCGACACCAACATCATCAAAGGAGTGTACCAACGGCTGAACTTATCTAAGAAGCGTTCTAGTGGAGCTTTGCGTGATTCCGCTTCTTCGATCAAATGAAGGATTCGGTCAATCGCATTTTCACCTTGGCGAGACGTCACTTGAATTTGCACGACTTTGTCGACAACCACAGCGCCAGCCATGATTTTTCCACCTTCAATGTGTTCAACTAGTAGCGATTCACCGGTAAGGGCACTTTCATCAAAGCTTGCGGCTTGATTGATAAGAACACCGTCAGCAGGCATACGCCCCCCCGGTGCCACTTCAATCACGTCACCCGGCTGAAGTTGAGAAGCAGGGACTTCTTTACGCTCTCCGTTCACAATCAAAGTCGTGTTTTCTGGCACCAAATCCATCAGAGCCTGAACACCGCTACGAGCACGGGAGGATGCATATGCTTCTAACTTTTCACCAATAAGGAAAAGCAATAGCACCATCGCAGCTTCTGCGGTTTCACCAAGATACAGCGCACCTAAAGCCGCCACACTCATGAGCGTCTCGATAGCAAAGGGCGTACCACTGCGTGCGAGTTTGAAAGCTTTCATTGCCACTGGGTATAGACCCAACAAACAGGTCAAGGTAAACAACCACGTGCTCAGCATCGGATTAACATCCGAAATAAGACCGGCAAATGCCATCGCACCTGCAATAGAAAGTATCTGAGCATTGTCTTTGATGATACCTAACCAACCCTTCTTCTCAGCTTTTGGCTTTGGAGCATCGGTCGAAGACAGTGGGAATCCTGTTTGTTGTGAGATTTGTTCAATCACAGGCGCAAGAGCGCGATTGTCAAAATCAACCACCAGCTTTTCCGTCGCAAACAAGACTTTGGCCTTGAGTACACCGTCTATAGAAGAAACGGCTTTTTCAAGCTTTTGGGCACAGGCAGGGCAATCCATGCCAGACACCAACCAGCTATGGCGAATGGAGGTTTCTATGGGTTCGGCAGGGCCTTCTTCATCAGCAGGGTCATTACTACAACCACCACTGCTGCTGCAACATGACTCTTCTGAAGCCATAACACTGGCTTGAGTGATATTTAAGGTTGGTTTTGTTGGTGCGGAACAAGACTCCGTAGCACCTATTGCCACCGCAGATTTGATTTTTCCTGATTGGCAACCTTGATGTTTATTACACATAATTCACTTTCCTTATTGGTGATAAGTCTTTATCTACCGTAAAGAATAAACCTTGGAGCTTACTCCAAGGTCAAGAGTGTTTATGTGAAATTATTAAAATTTACGCTTTTTCTTCTTCTAAGGTGGTGACGACTTCATCGATCAAAACCGCATCGTGAGAACAGAAAGGCTGAGTATTTACGCACGTTATCGCAGGGTCGTCTTCCACCAAGTCTTCGCCAAAGTTTTGCATCAGATCTTTAATGTGTTTATTTAGCACAACCAATGCCAGCAAGCCGAACACGATGGTACCGACCGCTTGTCCATAGAGCACACCAAGCGCGCCATACCATTGCGCCCCAAAGTACACAAAAGGTAAGGTACCAATCGTCGCTTTACCTAAATTCAATGCTGTCGAGTAAAGTGGCTTACCAAGGTTGTTAAACGAGGTATTTGCCACAAACAGAGTGCCATTGAACACAAAGCTGATTGCCACATAAGTGCAGAAGGCCACTACAATGATTGCAGCATCACCAGTAAGGCTAAACATCGCAACAATGTAGTCTTGCAATAGATACAGTACAACGCACACCGAAAGTGTATAAATCGTGGTGACTAACAACGAGTCCGTCAGCGTTTTTTTCACGCGATCCATTCGCTCTGCACCAAAGTTTTGTCCAATAATCGGCCCTACCGCACCTGATAAAGCAAAAATCACAGCAAAACAGACTGGCGTCAAACGTCCAATAACGGCAAAACCAGCCACAAAGTCTTCCCCAAAATGCGCAATGTGCGTCGTTACAATAGCGTTCCCAATAGGGGTTGCGGTATTAGTAATGATAGCGGGCACAGCAATGGCTAGAATTGGCTTAAGGTTGTTTTTGAGGATGCTGTAATCCGGGAATGAAACCAACTTGTGCACTTTCACTAATGGATAGAGCGAGAAAGCCAATACGGTAAATCGAGCAATAACCGACGCAGCAGCAGCCCCTTCAACATTCCATTTGAAGACAAAAATAAACAGAGGATCAAGAATAGCGTTAACAATGCCTCCCGCTAAGGTGGCCCACATGGAACGTTTAGCATCTCCCGCCGCACGCAAACCTGCGCCTGCTGACATGCCTAAGGCGAGAATAGGAGCACTTGGAAGTAGAATATTAAGGTAAGCTTCGGCTCTTTCAGCGGCAACGCCCTCTGCACCAATCGCAGCCAAGAGCTCGGGAATGTGCATGTACATGCCAATAGTGATAACCAAGCTGATCATAAAGGCAGTGAGCATGATACTGCCGCTCATCAACCTCGCTCGGTCAAAGTCCTTTGCACCAATAGACTTGGAGACCAGTGCTCCCATTGCGATTGACGTGCCAATCGAAGCTGACGTTGAGAAAAAGATCAATGTCCCAGCAAAACCAACGGCAGCCGCTAATTCAACTTGCCCCAGCATACTGATAAACAACATATCGAGTAAATCGACGACGAACAACGCCATCAAACCAACTGAACCTGCGCCAGACATCACTAAGATGTGGCGCATGGTAGAACCTTGGACAAACTTCGCGTCTTGCGTGGACATATTCTTCCTCAACGACAAAAAGACGCCGAGGCGTCTTTTGTCTGAACTCTTATTATTTTGGCTTTAAACAGGATGTTTGAAACATTCGTTTAGCGTCTTCCCGATAGCCCTCAATACATCACGGCGAGTAATTACACCGACAAGCTTATCTTTATCATCCACCACTGGGTACATTTTCGGTTTCCCCACCTTCATCATATCTGCTAGTTCGATGATGGACATTTCTGGTGACACAGACAGTGCAACTTCGTGCATGCACTCTTCTACTGTGTGGGTATCCTGACAGTGGTAACTGGCTTTAACGAGTTTGTCTAAAAGGTCTTGTTCAGAAAGGAATCCAATGACTTTCTCGTTTTCGTCGATAACGGGACCACCTAGAGTAACACTTTGCATCACCTTATCCAAAGCCGCTGTGAGCGACATGTTTTTGGTGAAAGTCACCGCTTGCAACGTCATGTAATCTTTTACTTTTAGTGAGTGCATTCTTATCTCCTTAGCGGCACATTTTTGCTGCCTTTAAGATAAGTGTCGTCTAATTTCTTGATTTTACTAAATGGAAAATGGCAATTTTATTTATAGGCGTTGTCTATTAATCACAGTCACAATAAATTCATAAGATAGAGCAATGAAAGATCAGTTGCATATTTATGTTGTACGCCACCCGCACGGAAAGATCTGACAGAATGCGATGAAATAAGGAACAAACTGGAAACAAACAGGCTTAAAATCGGAAAAGAAAAATGGGTTAGGTTAATTAGCTATGCATCACGCACAAAAAAGCCAGCCTCAAATTGGGCTGGCTTTCGACAAATTATTATCTGCTGAAATTATGCATTTTGCATTGTTTCAACGATATCACGAGCAACCGCTTCGGCGACTTTAATGCCATCAATACCCGCAGAAAGAATACCACCCGCGTAACCTGCACCTTCGCCCGCTGGGAAGAAACCTTTCAGATTAATACTTTGGAAGTCTTTACCACGCTTGATGCAAACTGGAGAAGACGTACGCGTCTCAACACCAGTCAGTAGGCCGTCTTCAGAAGCAAAGCCTTTGATCTTACGATCGAATGCTGGAATCGCTTCACGAATCGCTTCGATTGCAAACGGTGGAAGCGCCTTAGAAAGATCTGTCAGTTTGATGCCAGGTGTAAACGATGGTTCAACATCACCCAATGCACTTGGATCGCGACCTTTCAGGAAGTCACCAATTTTCTGTGCTGGTGCATCGTAGTTCTCACCGCCGAGTGTGTAAGCGCCCGATTCTAGTTCACGTTGGAAACGGATACCCGCCAGAGGATCACCCGGGTAGTCAACTTCTGGAGAAATGCCCACTACGATTGCGCTGTTCGCGTTACGCTCTGCACGTGAATATTGGCTCATACCGTTTGTTACTACACGACCTTCTTCAGAAGTCGCAGCAACAACAGTACCGCCAGGACACATACAGAAGCTATAAACCGTACGACCATTCTTACAATGGTGAACCAGTTTATAGTCCGCTGCCCCAAGAATTGGGTGACCGGCACTTGGACCAAAACGCGCTTCGTCGATCATCGCTTGTTTATGTTCGATACGGAAACCAACAGAGAATGGCTTCGCTTCCATGTAAACACCACGTTCATGCAGCATTTCGAAAGTATCACGAGCACTGTGACCAACTGCCAGAACAACGTGACGAGATTTGATCTCTTCACCGTTTGATAGCGTTACGCCTGTGATTTGACCATCTTCCATATGTAGATCGTCAACACGAGTGCTAAAGTGGATCTCACCACCTAGCTCGATGATTTTCGCGCGCATCTTCTCGATCATGGTAACCAGTTTAAAGGTACCGATGTGCGGCTTACTTACGTATAGAATTTCTTCTGGTGCGCCTGCTGCTACAAACTCAGTGATCACTTTACGACCGTAGAAGTTTGGATCTTTCACTTGGCTGTAAAGCTTACCATCAGAGAAAGTACCCGCGCCGCCCTCACCAAACTGCACGTTTGATTCTGGGTTTAGTGTGCGCTTACGCCAAAAGCCGAACGTGTCTTTAGTACGCTCACGTACTTCTTTGCCACGCTCAACGATGATTGGGTTAAAGCCCATTTGAGCCAAAACCAAACCCGCAAACAGACCACAAGGACCAAAACCGATCACCACTGGACGCTCTGTTAGGTTCTCTGGTGCTTTCGCAACAAACTTGTATTCCATATCTGGTGTTTGGCGAACGTGCGGATCTTTTTCGAATTTCACTAGCAACGCTTCTTCATCACCTTCAACGATGATGTCTAGCGTGTAAATAAGATGAATATTAGTTTTCTTACGAGCATCGTAGCCGCGTCTAAAGACATTAAAAGAGATAACTTTCTCAGCAGCAATGCCAAGCTTTTTAGTAATCGCGTCCAATAGCGCGCCTTCCTCATGATCAAGAGGAAGTTTAATTTCATTAATACGAATCATGTGATGTCTCGTTATGGTAGGTGTCTTAGCCAGAACTGCTATTTTCTCCTCGTTAATATCAAGGGTGAAAAAGCAGTCAGCTCACAATGGCGCGCATTTTACGAGAAATTGATTTGTCTGTCATACTAAATCCAAGTTGCGCGGCGGAATTAACGTAGCGAATGTTGAATTTTGCCTTGGGATGAGTATTATCCCCATTCTTCAATTTTGACTAACTTAAGAGCTGATTATCATGGCGTTTGTCGTAACCGATAACTGTATCCAATGTAAATACACTGACTGTGTCGCGGTATGCCCTGCTGATGCCTTCCACGAAGGCCCAAACTTTATGGTAATCAACCCGATTGAGTGCATCGACTGTGGTTTGTGCGTGGACGAATGTGCCGCAGCCGCCATCTTCCAAGAAGACGAGCTGCCAGAAGATCAAGTGATCTACAAAGAGCTCAACGCAGAACTTGCAGAAATCTGGCCGGTACAAACTGAAGTGAAGCCAGCAATGGATGAAGCAGAAAAGTGGAACGGCGTGCCAAACAAGTTGGACATGCTAGAAAAATAAGCGCATTAAAACAAAAAAGCGTAATGAACCTCAACTTGAAAAAGCCTGGCTCGTTACGCTTTTTTGTATCTAAGATTCGCTGCTGCGATTAGCTGTGTTGACGACGCATGTTGTCCAGAATAATACCTGTCGCCATTGCCACGTTTAGAGACTCTGCACCGCCAAACGCTGGAATAGTAATCTTGTCGGTCACAAATTTAGACGCGGCTTCACGCACACCATGAGATTCGCTGCCCATCAACAAAATACCTTCTGCTGAGAACTGCGTTTTGTGCACACTCTCGCCTTCAAGGAAAGCGCCATACACTGGCAAGTTTGCCTCTTCCAAGTAACTTGGTAAATCCACGAGGCTCACTTGAACGCGACCAAAGCTGCCCATGGTTGCACTGATGGTTTTTGGATTGTATGGGTCGGCACAATCTGCGCTCGCGATGATGTGCTTGATACCGTACCAATCCGCCACGCGAATGATCGTACCTAGGTTGCCCGGATCAGAAACGCCATCCAATGCAATCATCAAGCCTTTTGCCTGAGGCACTGTTACGTTTGGAATTTCGACCACAGCAATGGCTGCATTGTTGCTCACCAGCGTACTTGCTTTAGTTAGGTCATCTAGTGACGCTTCAATACATTCGAAACTGTTGAGTTCTTGACGATGCTCATCCAAAAACTCGGCCGTCGCAAAAATCTGCTTTACCGTGAGCGAGCTGTTCGCCAATTCCAGTACGTTCTTTTCACCTTGAACCAGAAATAAGCCGTGCGCTTTACGCTGCTTCTTTTGACCTAAAGCACGCAGCAGTTTTAGTTGGTTTTTTGAAATCATGAAAATATCCCAGATGAAAGTTGGTGAAGTACCAGATGAAAACGGGGGAATTATAGAGTAAACCTTCGCACAGCTAAAGAGATGCCTTGCTAGAGAGAAAAGAAAAGCCCGCCAAGCTATCACTCTCGGCGGGCTTTAGGCATCTGTCGCTTCCCTATGCTGAAAGAATCGACATCTCCATTCTTAAACGACTTTGGTTTTCGTCATCTCTTTAATGCCAGACAGAATGAACGTCGGCAGCGAAGACACAAGAATCACACCAAATAGGTGACCAGCACTTAGTGCCTCTGTGTTAAAGATCAGCTGACCAAGACCGGTGTAAATCACGCCAAGGGACAGCGTTGCCGATAATGCTACTGCGCCCAAGAGGTATTTGTTGGTGAACGGGTTCTTGCGGTATAGCGAACTAAAACTGCGCGAATCGAACAAGTGCCATAGCTGAGCAAAAATCAGCATTGCGAACGCCATCGTTTGTGCATACTGCGCGCTTTGACCGCTGCTCAGTGCCCAGTTGAACGCCAAGTAGCTCATGCCGCCTAATGCCAAACCGCGTGTCACAATACGTGTACCCAGATGGTCGCTGAAGAAGCTTTCGTTACGCTTACGCGGCTTACGCTCCATCAGATCTTTCTCTTCAGGTTCTACACCCAATGCCAGCGCTGGCAGACCATCTGAGACTAGGTTGATCCATAGAATCATTAGCGGCGTAAGTGGCAGAATCGCCTCTGGGCCCATCATCAAGAAAGCAAACAAGATAACCGATACTTCACCCACGTTCGCCGTCAGTGCTTGGCGAATAAACTTACGCAAGTTATCGAAGATCTGACGACCTTGGCGCACCGCTTTCACGATCGTGCTGAAATTGTCATCCAGTAGAATCAAATCGCCCGAATCTTTGGCTACCGATGTACCAGTGATACCCATTGCAACACCGATATCCGCACGGCGAAGAGCTGGCGCGTCATTCACGCCGTCACCTGTCATCGCTGCCACTTCATTATTGTGTTGCTGAGCTTGAACAATGCGCAGCTTGTGTTCTGGTGTTACACGAGCAAAGACGGCAACTTCCGGACAGATTTTGCGTAGCGCTTCATCATCCATTTCATCCAGTTGTGCACCCGTAATGACCAAGTCTTTTTCACTGCGAATAATGCCGATTTCACGTGCAATTGCCGCTGCAGTAAGTGCATGGTCACCAGTGATCATCACCGTGCGAACGCCTGCGTTATAACAGCTTTCTACTGCGTCGCGAACTTCTGGACGTGGAGGGTCCATGATTCCGTACAAACCAAGCACGGTCACATCTTTCTCTAGCTCAGCAGGCTCACGCTTGAGATCCTCTTCTGTCAGCTCTTTATAACCTACTGCCAAAGTGCGAAGCGCTTGCTCTGCAAAATCCTGAATTGCCGCTTCGTAGTTCGCAATCACCTCTTCTGCTGGGCTTGCCGCTAACGCAAGGTTACCTGTCGACATGGTTGGTGCCGTAGGTAAGTCACCACCATCGACCATAAAGCCAGAGGCATTACGTAACACCACATCTGGCGCACCTTTAATAGCAAGGAAGTGCTTACCATCCGGTCCTTTAACAATCACTGACGCCATCTTACGTGCAGAATCAAACGGGAACTTCTCAACGATAGAGTAACCGCCTGTCGATAGCATGTCTGATTGCTCCAGACCCGCTTTTGCCGCTGCAACAATCAATGCGCCTTCGGTTGGGTTACCACGCACAGACGAGTTATCGCCATTTTTGATGTATTCCGCATCATTACACAGGGTCGCAACCACTAAGCCTTTCATCATCTCTGGGCTTTGCTTTGCATCGACCGTGTGACCTAGCGGCTTGAATCCACCTTCAGGGCTAAAGCCTTTGCCTGACACTTCCCAGTAACGACCACTTGCGTCGTACGCTTTCATTACCTGCATTTGGTTTTGTGTCAGCGTACCGGTTTTATCTGAACAGATAACCGTGGTTGAACCCAGCGTCTCAATTGCCGAAAGCTGCTTCGCCAATGCGTTGTTCTTCACCATGCGCGTTGAGCCCATCGTCAACACAATTGAGATAACTGTTGGCAGACCTTCTGGAATCGCCGCTACCGACAACGAAATACCCGTGTTGAGGATTTCCAGCCAAGGCATACCGTGGTAAAGGCCGATACCACAAACCACAGCCACCACACCCAAAGCCGCAACCATTAAGGTTTTTGCGATGGTATCCATACGCTCTTGCATTGGTGTTTTGGTTTCTTCAGTGTTTGCCATCATGTCCGCGATGTGGCCAACTTCGGTCTTCATGCCTGTGCTGACAACCACACCCAAGCCTGTACCAGTGGTCACAATCGTGGTCATAAAGCCCATATTACGCTGATCACCAAGGCCGACGGTTTCGTCTTCAATCACCTTAACGATTTTATCAACCGGCTCAGACTCACCAGTAAGCGCGGCTTCATCTACCGCAAGACGGTTCGCTTCAATGATGCGCACGTCCGCAGCAAGGATATCGCCCGTATTAATCTTTAGAATGTCACCCGGCACAATGTCACGTGCCAACACATCAATCCATTTGCCATTGCGACGAACTTGTGCGGTTGGCGCTGCCATTTCGCGCAGCGCTTCCATGCCCTTCTGGGCTTTAAACTCTTGCCAAAATGCGATGATGGCATTGATGAAGATGATCACAGTGATGGCAATCGCATCCACAAGGTGACCAGTAAAGAAGGAAACAATCGCACCAATACCCAGAATGAAAATCAATGGGTTCTTAAATTGGTGTAGGAATAGCTCAAGGGCAGATTTGCCTTCTTGCTCTTGTAGCTCGTTTTTGCCGTGTTCAGCCTGACGCTGCTCTACTTCTTCCGAAGTCAAACCTTGCTCAGTTGATACATTTAATTGAGTCAGTGTTTCTTCAACCGACTCAGTAAACCACTTTTTAGTCATGGGGGTCTCCAAAAAGCATTCAAGCGACATCAGTACAATTTCAAACTGATAAAAAGCATTCGCTGAATAGAATTGTGTTAAATCGCCTCGCTAGTCACCGTTGCACCGTTTATTTTCATTTTGAATATTTATCAAGAATCTATTCAGTGTTATGCCAGCGAGTAAAAATAACCTACCCGAACCGATGAATACTTGTAATTAACTTTCAGATAGGCAGATAGCGAATGCGGACGAATCTTTGACCCCAATCAATCTCAATTTTATTTTGTCATACAAAAGATCAATTAAGTGTAAATTAACATGAATAAGACCCCGATTAGACTGAAAAAACACTTCATTTTTCCCGAAAAGTGTAATTTTTCTACAAGATGCTTTTATTAAGAGTAGCTAACAAGCGTGACAAAAATGCAAACTATCCGAAAAGATTTGCAAGGGGAAATAGAAAAATTGCTAATAAAGAATGACCAAATTTAGCTACCCGAAATGCATCCCGTTCGAACTATACAACCAGCATATTTATTCACTCCAAAACAAAAGAGAAATCACAAGAGACACGGCTGAATACTGTATACAAATTTGGTTATGAGTAATGAGAAGCCACCAGCCAGACGAATAGCCAGTTGGGAGGAAGGGAAAAGGTTTGAGAGAGTATTTTACAGAGCAGAAACGAAAAAGCCTCGCTGTATAAGCGAGGCTTTTAAAGTGATGCCTGCAATATATGATCGCATATCACGAACATGATTTCAAATAGTTACAAAACAACTTGCAGCAAAAGTTCGCATAAAATTGCATCAAAATTCTGCATATTTGACCAACTACTTAAAGTCAACGTTGTAAAATTACCACATTCCTATCAGTCCCTCGAGAAACATATGGTCCTTGGGTCGACAATGTTTTTATTGAGCGATTATGGCGAAGTCTGAAACTTAAAAGCTTACAGCACGCCCCATAAAGTGGAACTTGAAATCGGGCACTACATCGTGTTTTATAATGAGGAGCTTAATCATCAGGAACTCAATAACCTCATCCCTGATAAAGTCTACTTTGGCAGACAGAGATTTGCTGCTGAGCAGGATCAATCGCCTAAGGTATTGGCTTATGTGTCCAACCATTAGGCTCCACTTTTCTAATCTGTTCATAAAAATAAATTTTGTGTATGCGTAAAGATAATTTATACACCTTTGATAGCTGGCCTGTAGGTACACCAGAACGCTTAATTCATGGCTATTGGGAGTTGGGCATGATGAGATTTCACACATTTGCTAGTGAATGCGGTAAAGAGCTTCAAGATACGTACAACCGCACTAACCATGGACTAGGTGCCAATGTTGTGTACATAGACCTAACGTCAATGGGAGATGGGTATCGATACAAGTCAGAAATCTTAGACATTATTCGAAGTCATCAGCAAACATGGGTGTGGTTCGTAGGCTGTAGGGCGCTTTTGGAGGACCCATTGGCGGGTTGGTTACGCTCTGTTTTAACGACATACGACCTAGACCACGTTCGAGTTGCTTTTGTGCTTGATAGCCGTGAGCAGTTCAACCATATCTTTCAGGGTTATTCAGCTCCGTTCTATCAATCGACCACAGCTCTAGATCTCTCAAAGAACGGCTAGGCTTACCCTTAGTAACTATTAAATGTTTACTCCACTCTTTAGCTAGTTCGTATAAACCCTGCCCTAAATGATCCAATCTAAGTGACCGCAACGTAGCTTTTACGCTAATACCATCGCTAAATCTAACTTTTATTGTTTATTTTTCGATCGGGTGACAGTTCAAACAAATAAGTAGTTGATAGACTTGGGGCAAAGGCAAGTTAGCGCTAGTCGTCCTAGCACGTTTCTGGACAGAAACGATTTAGAACTATAGCTCCAAATCGTTTATACAAGATTAGAAAAAGTATCTTGAAACCTTAAACACTTGTTAGCTAGCAATTCCTCAAAGTTACTCTATAAAGAAATTGAACGAGAACTGATAGCGTACCAAAGATAGAGAAGGTATAACTTTCGCCGCGGCACGTGCTTTTTTGTCAAAATCTGATGCAACCAGAATACCTCTTACATCCTCGCGACTTTGCTCTTCAATTATACTTCCCATGTAGCTAAGTATTTGAGCCACTGCTCTTTGTCCTGCGACACCTGTTTTTAACTCGATTACCACTGGAATCTTATGCATATCTTCAGCAAAAATATCAATAAAGCCCGTTTCTACGGACTTTTCTCGCCCTCCGTCAAGCACCTTAAGACCCTGCTCAATCAGATCTATATTGTGACGTATTGCAGTCTGCATATCTTTTTCTAAACCAATAGCTTGAGTTGTTCTTACCGCATCAATCTCATTATCGGTAGAATCGACATCTATTACCTCACGATCATCTTCCAAAAAACGTTTATATCTACGGACTGCATCTCGATAAGAAGCTAAATTCTTATAAGCATCTCCATCAAATGGAATTTTGCTTTCATTTGGTCGGTTGTTTCGCTGGTCCTGCGCAGTATACGTTAGTTCAAGAATAACTCCCTCAAGACGATCTTCACTGTATAGTAAATCTAAATCCCCATAATGTTCTTCAACTCTACCCGTTCGGTGCATCTGAGCTGTGATCGTTGCACTTTGGTAATTCTGTTCCGCCAACCATTTCCGATAATTTTCATATTGCATACAACCTCCTTTTGATAGCTAACGCCCTGTTAAGGTGTGAGCAACGCTACCACGAAACTCAACCTTACCACCGTAAACACAAAACCCAACGATGGAATGAAAAATGCCAAGCGTTGGGAATCACTCTTAAATGCTTTGTTAGTTCTGTTTCAATGCATTTACGATTTTATCAACTCTTGCTTTCCTAACAACTTTCTCATTGTTAATGCTTTCTATTAGAATAGGAATGTTTTTCATAAATTCTGTGGATTTCTGTTTACAAATATTACTACTATGCAACTTTTTAACAAATTTCATGATGTCTGTATCGTTGATATTTTCTGTTTTCTGTTCCTTAACTTTTTTATAAATAAAATCCCAGAATTCAGTTGTGTCAAAAGATCTAATCGCAAGTTCTATATCAGCTTCTTTTTCATAGAAAGACGGTAGAACAATGTCTCTATATTCAAAATACTCAATTAGCGCGTCAAAGTTATTAGCTTTTATTTTTTCCAATAAGCTAAGAACATTGTTTATTGGGATTTCTTTTGAAGAAGCTAAATCTAATAGAGGTATTAAGTCCATCATGAGCATGAAAGCCGTATACTCAAGATTGTTCTCAATAAGTTTACCATGAGCGACTTTATTTCTTATAATTGGAAAAATAAAGGAGTAGTATTCGAAGTAAATAAAATAACTTAGTTGATCTTCCAAAATCCTCAACTTTTCATTAATCGATGAAATATCCAATCGAGATTCGTCAATTCCAAGCTCTATACAAACATCATGAAATATACCTTCAATTTGCATCGGTAGCATATTAACCACAGATATATAGTCTTTTGAATTATAATGTGACAAAATTGTATTTATAACATTTTTTCTAGCGTTTATTATATGGCTATCATTGATGCTCTTGTGAGTTTTTGAAATTATCCCTTCAATACCATCAACTTCACCACTAGCATACTCTCTAGCAAAATCAAAAAAATCATCTTTATTTGAATAATATAGTTGATGTAGCTCCAAGTATGCAGGGATTGGTAAATCTAGAAATTTGTTCGATAACTCGGTTACATTACGAACATCATAACTATCCAACTTTGGAGAGTACATGATTCCTTTCGTGTAACGATAAGGCATTTCATTGCCTAAATGTATTAATGAACTGAATAATTTACGACATTTTCTTATAGAAAATGCCTCCAAATCTTTAGATATGAACTCCATCACTTCATTCTTTGCTTGATCGTTTTTTTCGTAATAATACTCAAGAAGTTTTTTGTAATAACGATCTTTGCCATCTAGCCAACCATTTTTTCGCTTTTTTTCATTAATTAAGTCAAGTTCACTTTGTATGTAATTTAACCTTAATTCAATTTCCTTAACATCGTCTGACGCTTTAAAATATAGTTCTATGATTTTTTCTTTCGGATCACTTTCAAGGTTTAAGTAAGTACTTGCTATATATTTATAAAATAACACCTCGCTATCTGGTGCACTTGAATTTCCTGTCGATGTTATATATAGATTTCTATAGTCTTGATATGAATCCTTCGTACTTTCATATCCAGAAATATGGTGTATAAAACTTTTACCTATTTGAGTTAGAGACATACGGCTTATTGAATGAGAATTTAAAAACTCCATCTCGATACCAATCATTTCTCCAACAGTTATTCGATTTAAATCTTTCATTTTTATAACACCTATTAATCTGTAAAAAGTAGAACTAACGCCGCATTAAGGTGTGAGCGACGCTTGGCTATACTTGAGCGAAGCGAAACTGCCAAGCGTTGCGAATCACTCTTAAATGCTTTGTTATGTTCGTAACTTTTTTTGCATATCGTTAAGTCTTTGTTCTTCAAGCTTCCTTGAAAACTCTTTACCTTTGTCGATCTGTTCTGGCGATAATGGAGAAGTCATTACCTGATGATAACGAGCTTGAACGATATTCACTGACATATACCTAGAAATTACAAAGTCTACTGAGTTATCAAGTAGTCTAGCCTTAGTTGCTTGTAGTTCTGGTGTTGCTACATCTCTCTGTAACAACCACAAGAATAAATCGACAACCTGTAAGCCATATGACTTCTTAGAAGACTCGAGCATGAACTGACCAATATCATAGCCAAAATCTTTAAGGGTAGGTACACCACCAAAAGAAGTTTCTTCTTGTTCAAATTTAAAGAACAATTTATGAAACTCTCGCATCGTCCCACGAAACTCATCATTTTGGTCATGGACAAACTGCTTAACGCCCAAATCTAACTTATTACAAAATCCATGTATCGAGTTAAGTAAGCTTGAAAACGCAACCATATTAGGGGTTTGTTTTTTGTACGCACTTTTCCCTTTCGCTGAAATCAACGTGAAAAGCTGCGGGTTTTCAATAGCATATGCCAAGCTTTCGGATACAACTTGCCTTAACCTTTGATCTGGTATCTGCTGAGACCGTACTAATAGTGTTCTACAGACAGCCATAAGCTCCTCAAGATCATCCGCCAAATAGGCTCGCCAGAAGTCCTCATCCAGTCCATCATGCATCATGTCATCAATGACTAAGCAAATAGAATGTCTCAGTAGGTCAACGACATACCATGTTCTTGGCACTGCTGGGTTATCCCAGCAGTCAAAAATAGTGTCAACAAATTTTGTCGGAGCTAAGTATCTTTTCTGTACAATCGTATAGTGGAACTCCCAATTTTGCTGATCTAAGGCGTCTAACAGTTGAATGCACAGTTTATTAGTTCTTTCTTCACCAAGTTCAAAGCCATGTAACCGCTCTAAGCCATGCTCTTCGCAGTAGCTTGCAATAATTCCCTCGACTAACGAATCTATTTCACGATCAATCAGTACAGCACCTTGATAATAAAGAGGTGATTGCTCTTTAAATATCTCTTTTCCCGAATGACCAGATTCATCCGCATAAATGTATACACCTTGATTACTCATAACGATTTACCTTGTCAAATTGCTCGGGAACATAACGCCGCATTAAGGTGTGAGCAACGCAATACCGATGCTTCCGCATACCACCTTAAACACTAAACGCAACACATAGCAAAAATGCCACGCGTTGCGAATCACTCTTAAACAGATTGTTAGGTATTTTAGCCTCGAGCTGTTCTGGAAGGTTCGTCTTCCTTAACCCGAAATCTCCAATATTTATCCGGACCAACCCAAACAACAGTCTCTTCATTGAGCTTCTTAAATTGATTAAGAACTGCTCTTCCAAGAACTTGATTGCCGTCGGCATTTTCTCTCAGGTGTTCCTCTTGCTTAGCTTTCACGAGCATATCTACTACGTCGTCTTGATATAAGCAGCTTTCTTTATCTAAGCGTTCCTGCATCCATAAAGCAACATCCGACGGTTTCATTACTCTTCATCCTGAGCCACGTATTCTAGAGAATCAGCAGGAAAGCTTCCTCGCTCAAGTTTTTTGCCAGCAAACCATTGGCAATAGAAATGTGTTCCAGAAGTGTTAGCAGTTGACTGAACCGTCATATCAGGACCACCAGATTTTAGTTTTACAATTTCGCCTGTCTGAAATGCCATAATTTACCTCATATATTCATATTGTTAGATGCACTCAAAGTACACCTACATTAAATGGGGATTAAAATATGATACTCAATGGGTTGAATAAAAATACCTAACGCCCTGCTAAGGGGTGAGCAACGCAATACCGAAGCCGCTGCAAACCACCTAAATCACCAAAAATCAACGCAT
>NZ_MDAW01000113.1:0-72989 GCF_002875385.1 Vibrio sp. 10N.222.52.B12
AGTCTCTCCGACCGCACCATATATTTATTGCCTGCAGGTCTATCGCCAAGCGGTAAGGCAGCGGCTTTTGATGCCGCCATTCCCTGGTTCGAATCCAGGTAGACCTGCCACTATTTTAATTATTGAGTTTACTCAGTAGTTATGCGGTCGTGGCGGAATTGGTAGACGCACCAGATTTAGGTTCTGGCGCCGCAAGGTGTGAGAGTTCAAGTCTCTCCGACCGCACCATTATTAAAGTCTCTTTTATTAGAGCATTGTAGGGCTATCGCCAAGCGGTAAGGCAGCGGCTTTTGATGCCGCCATTCCCTGGTTCGAATCCAGGTAGCCCTGCCATATTATCCCTTTAAAGGGACGTTATTGAGGTTTTACCAATTCTCTCGATAACAACAATTAAGATGCGGTCGTGGCGGAATTGGTAGACGCACCAGATTTAGGTTCTGGCGCCGCAAGGTGTGAGAGTTCAAGTCTCTCCGACCGCACCATCTTAATTAAAAGAATACATATGTTGTTAAAACATATTGTTGGCTACGTAGCTCAGCTGGTTAGAGCACATCACTCATAATGATGGGGTCACAGGTTCGAATCCCGTCGTAGCCACCATTTATTCAGATAAATAGTTTATACTTACGACTATTGATCAGAAGTATTAAAGCGCGGTCGTGGCGGAATTGGTAGACGCACCAGATTTAGGTTCTGGCGCCGCAAGGTGTGAGAGTTCAAGTCTCTCCGACCGCACCATACTTTCCTTGATTGGGAAGCACTTAGCTGAAAGACTAAGACCTGTAGGGCTATCGCCAAGCGGTAAGGCAGCGGCTTTTGATGCCGCCATTCCCTGGTTCGAATCCAGGTAGCCCTGCCATTACAAAACGTTGTTAAGGTTATACCAATTACCTTAGTAACTAAAAAAACACGATGCGGTCGTGGCGGAATTGGTAGACGCACCAGATTTAGGTTCTGGCGCCGCAAGGTGTGAGAGTTCAAGTCTCTCCGACCGCACCATGATTGAAAAACCCAGCATTAATTTGCTGGGTTTTTTCTTTTTTCCGATTCTGGACTCGGTAGATCTCTGATTTATCGAATTAAAAAAGCGAGCTCATGGCTCGCTTTTTTTCTATCTATTGCTTTTCTACCTGACGCATTGGGTATCCAGACTTACATACCCAATGCGTACTTCAATACTTGAGCTTTAATCGGCCCTGAGTTTTCTGCTAACTTTAATGCCGCATTACGAGCGAACTTCAGTGGCCCTAAATCATTGCTAAAGCCTTTGTAGAACACATCCATGCCAGTTTGCATTAGTAAGTTATCTGGTCGACGAGCGCGCTCATACTTGGCGAGTAATGAATCATTAAGTTGCTCTTGCTGATCCGTCACTGAAAGCAGGACATCAACATCCTTGAAGCCAAGATTCACGCCTTGCCCAGCAAGTGGGTTAATTGTATGGGCAGAGTCGCCCACTAACACGCAATTCTTGTTTGAATAACTTTGAACATGACGACGAGTCAGTGGGAATGAACCAAACTGTAAAACGTTGATATCGCCCAATTCAGCTGGGAAGTGACGTAAGATCTCTTCTTTTAGCTGGGGTTTCGTCATCGCACACAATTGCTTAATACGTTTTGGTGAGTCATACCACACCAGCGAACCCTGCCCCACTTCTTTACCATCTTCAGTTAATGAGCATAGCGGCAAGAACGAACGTGGACCTGACGGAGTAAATTGCTGCCAAGTGATGTCTTGTTGAGGAAGTTCGGTTTTCACGTTGATCAGCATGCAGTGTTGACGGTAATCCCACGCGGTTACGCCAATACCCGCCAATTGCCGAACTTTCGAGTTCGCGCCATCGGCACCAATCACCCAGCTAGCTTCAAACTGCTCGCCACTTTCTAGTGTTACACGGTTAACCTCGGCAAATTCAATGTCTTTTAGTCGCTCTGGACACATTACCGTTAAGTTGTCGTATTGTGCGAAAGCTTGCCAAAGACCAAGTTGGATTAGTCGGTTTTCAACGATATAGCCTAGCTGCTCCAATGACAGTTCATCAGAGTGAAAACGAGTACGGCACTCTGGGTGTTCCCACGTTTCCAAACGACGATAAGGACACACTCGCATGCTCTCAATTGCTGACCACGCATCTAATGAATCAAGTAACTTTACTGATTGGTGTGAGATTGCTGAAACACGAATATCCAAGGCTTGAGAAGCTTCAAAAGCCTTAGGTTCAGCACCTTCCACAACCACAACACTTCTGCCCTGCTTAGCAAACCCGACAGCCATCGCTGCACCGACCATGCCGCCACCGATTACGGCGATATCATACTTGTTCATTTTTTGCTCTTCATCGTATTGATTATTTGGCGTTTTTTAATTGTACGTTCCACGGCTATTTTTACAAAATTCTTTAATACAAAACCTTGCTTCGTATGGGGTAAAAATCTAGATTTCATCAGGGTTTGCAGAGAATTCGTCAGATCACTAGTCAGGTGCTTTTTAAAGCAGTACAATACGCCGCTTACCGCCGAGATGGCGGCTATAATTTGAGCAATAGCTCTCCGATTTAAGTACAACTGAACGAGCGAAAGTGAGATGAGTAAGAAACTGCTAATTAAAACCTGGGGCTGCCAGATGAACGAATACGATTCATCAAAAATGGCCGACCTGCTTAATGCTGCAAACGGCTATGAGCTGACCGAAGAGCCAGAGGAAGCAGACGTACTTCTACTTAACACCTGTTCGATCCGTGAAAAGGCGCAAGAGAAAGTTTTCCACCAGCTTGGTCGTTGGAAAACACTAAAAGATAAAAAACCTGGCGTGGTTATCGGCGTTGGTGGTTGTGTAGCAACTCAAGAAGGCGATCACATTCGTCAACGTGCTCCATACGTTGACGTAATTTTTGGTCCACAAACCCTTCACCGTCTTCCTGAGATGATTAAGCAATCTCAATCGGATGAAGCACCAGTCATGGACATTTCATTCCCAGAGATCGAAAAGTTCGACCGTCTACCAGAGCCTCGTGCTGAAGGTGCGACAGCGTTCGTTTCTATCATGGAAGGTTGTTCTAAGTACTGTACTTACTGTGTAGTACCGTACACTCGCGGTGAAGAAGTAAGCCGCCCAATGGATGACGTACTGTTCGAAATCGCACAACTAGCAGAACAAGGCGTCCGCGAAGTGAACCTACTGGGCCAAAACGTAAACGCGTACCGTGGTCCTATGCATGACGGTGAGATCTGTTCATTCGCAGAACTGCTTCGTTTGGTTGCGTCTATCGATGGTATTGATCGTATCCGCTTTACAACAAGCCATCCATTAGAATTTACTGATGACATCATCGCAGTATACGAAGACACACCTGAGCTAGTAAGCTTCCTTCACCTACCAGTACAAAGTGGTAGTGACCGAGTGCTGACTATGATGAAACGTCCTCACACTGGCATCGAATACAAGTCGATCATCCGTAAGCTACGTAAAGCACGTCCTGATATCCAAATCAGTTCAGACTTTATCGTTGGTTTCCCTGGTGAAACAGACAAAGATTTCCAAGACACAATGAAGCTAATCAAAGACGTAGACTTTGACATGAGCTTCAGCTTTATCTTCTCTCCACGCCCAGGGACACCAGCGGCAGATTACCCTTGTGATCTATCAGAGCAAGTGAAGAAAGAGCGTCTATACGAGCTGCAACAAACCGTAAACACACAAGCAATGCGCTACTCTCGTCTAATGCTAGACACTGAGCAACGCGTTCTGGTTGAAGGTCCTTCTAAAAAGAACCTAATGGAGCTACGTGCTCGTACAGAAAACAACCGTGTAGTAAACTTTGAAGGTAGCGCAGACCTAATCGGTCAGTTCGTTGACGTGAAGATTACGGACGTATTTGCTAACTCACTACGTGGTGAGCTAGTACGTACAGAAAAAGACATGGACCTTCGTAGTGTGATTTCACCAATGCAAATGATGGCGAAAACACGTCGCGAAGATGAGCTAGGTGTAGCTACTTTTACGCCATAAGCTCGTACAAATAGCCATTGAGAGCCTGGTCGTTGTCAGGCTCTCGTTAAGTGGCATAAAATGAGAGGCAACATTGAGCAATAAAATCGTAACGCTAGAAATCAATCTAGAACCTTCAGACAACCGCCGACTTGCAAGCCTGTGCGGTCCTTTCGATGACAACATCAAGCATTTAGAACGTCGTTTAGGCGTTGAAATCAACCACCGTAGCGATCTTTTCACCATCGTGGGTAAACCTCATACCGCGGCAGCTGCGCTGGATATTCTCAAAACCCTATACGTAGAAACAGCACCCGTTCGTGGTGAAACACCTGACATTGAGCCAGAACAGATCCATCTGGCAATCAAAGAATCAGGCGTACTGGAACAGACGACAGAATCAACGTTCGAGCACGGCAAAGAAGTCTTCGTAAAAACCAAAAAAGGCGTGATCAAGCCGCGTACACCGAATCAAGGTCAATACTTGATGAACATGGTGACGCACGATATCACTTTCGGTATCGGTCCTGCGGGTACAGGTAAAACCTATCTCGCGGTTGCAGCAGCCGTTGACGCACTAGAGCGTCAAGAGATCCGTCGTATTCTATTAACTCGCCCTGCGGTTGAAGCAGGTGAGAAACTGGGCTTCCTACCTGGTGATTTGAGCCAGAAAGTCGACCCATACCTACGTCCTCTCTACGATGCCCTATTTGAAATGCTGGGTTTTGAGCGCGTAGAAAAGCTGATTGAACGTAACGTGATAGAGGTTGCGCCTCTTGCTTACATGCGTGGTCGTACTTTGAACGACGCTTTCATCATTCTTGATGAGAGTCAAAACACCACGGTTGAGCAAATGAAGATGTTCCTGACCCGTATCGGCTTCAACTCTCGTGCCGTTGTGACTGGTGACGTTACCCAGATTGACTTACCACGCGGTGCAAAATCAGGTCTTCGCCACGCAATTGAAGTACTGAGTGAAGTTGATGACATCAGCTTTAACTTCTTCCAAGCAGACGATGTCGTGCGCCACCCAGTGGTTGCTCGTATTGTTAATGCTTATGAGAAGTGGGAAGCGCAAGACCAAAAAGAGCGCAAAGAGTTTGAAAAACACCGACGCGAAGAACGTGATGCTAAATTGCTAGAAGCAGCAAAAGCAGAGCTGAGTTCACAAGTCGCGGCGAGTAAGGAATAAACATGGCAATTGAACTTGATTTGCAACTGGCAGTCGAAAATGAAGAAGGTTTACCTTCTGAGCAAGATTTCCAATTGTGGCTAGATAAGACTATTCCTCTATTTCAGCCTCAAGCGGAACTGACGATTCGTATTGTCGACGAGCAAGAAAGTCACGAGCTAAACCACGAATACCGTGGTAAAGATAAGCCGACTAATGTGCTGTCTTTCCCATTCGAAGTACCACCTGGTATGGAAATGGATCTCCTAGGCGATTTGATAATCTGTCGCCAAGTAGTTGAAAAAGAGGCAATTGAGCAGAACAAGCCTCTACTAGCACATTGGGCGCATATGGTTGTACATGGCAGCTTGCATCTGCTAGGTTATGATCATATCGAGGATGATGAAGCTGAAGAGATGGAATCCCTCGAGACAGAAATCATGCAAGGCATGGGTTACGAAGACCCGTACATTGCTGAAAAAGAGTAACTTTGGTTGCTCGACAGGGAAAAGCGAACCACCTAGGTGCGACCTCGTGATCGCTTTTCTATGTGAGCTATCACACATCTGATAGCGTTACTTAATTGAGAAACAATGAACGAAGATAATTCTCCCTCTTCTAATGAAGGCAAGAAAGAAAAGGCAGAAGGTCCGAGTAGAAAGTCCTTCTTTGAACGTCTAGGTCAACTATTTCAAGGCGAACCAAAAGACCGCCAAGAGCTTGTGGATGTTATCCGCGACTCAGAAATCAACGACCTGATTGACCACGACACCCGCGACATGCTTGAAGGTGTTATGGAAATCTCTGAAATGCGCGTGCGTGACATCATGATCCCGCGTTCGCAAATGGTTACGGTTGAGCGCACAGACGATCTTGATACTTTGATCGCTCTAATTACTGATGCTCAACACTCTCGCTACCCTGTGATTAGCGAAGATAAAGACCATGTAGAAGGCATTCTATTAGCGAAGGACTTACTCAAATACTTGGGCTCAGGCAGTAACCCATTTGATATCGAAGAAGTAATTCGACAAGCAGTGGTTGTACCGGAAAGTAAACGTGTCGACCGCCTGCTAAAAGAATTCCGTGAAGAACGTTATCACATGGCGATTGTTGTCGACGAATTCGGTGGCGTTTCTGGTCTAGTAACAATCGAAGATATCCTTGAAGAAATCGTAGGGGATATTGAAGATGAGTTCGATGACGAAGAAGAAACCGATATCCGTAAGCTAAGCAAGCATACCTTTGCTGTCAGAGCTCTGACAACCATTGAAGAGTTTAATGAGACATTCGGTACCGACTTCAGCGATGAAGAAGTGGATACTGTAGGTGGTATGGTAATGACTGCCTTTGGTCACTTACCATCTCGTGGTGAGTTGGTCGAAATTGAAGGCTATAACTTCAAAGTCACCGCTGCCGATAACCGTCGTGTCATTCAACTCCAAGTGACGATTCCAGACGAAGAAACGCTGGTTGAAGCCACTCAAGAGTAACGCGATACCCTAACAACGGGAATATCAGAAAAATATAATGATGAATGTACTCTTTCATCGCCTAAAGCGGCCCTTAGTGGCCGCTTTTGTTGGCGCTTCCACTACCCTAGCATTTGCCCCTTACCAGTTATGGCCTATTGCCATACTCAGCCCTGCTATCCTTCTTATTCTTCTTGCAAACCAATCACCTAAGCGTGCACTTTGGATCGGTTATGCGTGGGGACTCGGCCAATTCTCCACCGGCGTTAGTTGGGTTTATGTCAGCATCGCTGGCTTTGGCGGGATGCCGCTCATTGCAAATCTATTCCTGATGGGTTTGCTGATTGCTTACTTATCGATTTACACCGGCCTATTCGCTTGGCTTAGCAATAAGTTCTTCCCACAACTTACTCTCACTAAAGCATTATTAGCCGCTCCTGCTCTGTGGTTAGTCACTGATTGGCTACGCGGTTGGGTTATGACCGGCTTCCCATGGTTGTGGCTGGGTTACAGCCAAATTGATGGCCCATTGGCCAGCTTCGCACCTATTGGTGGTGTAGAACTCCTAACCTTATTCATACTAATGAGTGCTGGTTCTCTGGCTTACGCTTGGGTGCATAAGCAGTGGCTGATGGTCATTATCCCTGTGGTTTTGCTCAGCGCAGGTTTTGGCATCAGCCAATACGACTGGGTGACACCTCGTCCGGAAGACACAACCAAAATCGCCTTAATCCAAGGTAATGTTGATCAGAACCTAAAATGGCTACCAAGCCAGCGCTGGCCAACCATCATGAAGTATGCCGACTTAACGCGTGAAAACTGGGATGCCGACATCATCGTTTGGCCTGAGGCTGCGATTCCGGCATTTGAAATCGAAGTCCCGTCGTTCTTGAGAAACATCGATGCTGCGGCGAAAATGAATAACAGCGCGATCATCACCGGCGTGGTTAACCAAGGAGAAGACGGCCAGTTCTACAACAGCATTCTCTCATTGGGTGTGAATCCATACGGCGATTACAGCTTTGATTTAGACAAACGCTATCACAAGCATCACTTACTTCCATTTGGTGAATTTGTTCCATTTGAAGAGGTGTTACGTCCATTAGCGCCCTTCTTCAACTTACCGATGTCATCGTTCAGCCGTGGCGATTTCGTACAACCAAACATTGTGGCGAATGGTAAACATATGGACCCGGCTTTGTGCTACGAGATCATCTTTAGCGAACAAGTTCGTCAGAACGTCACAGACGATACTGACTTCATACTAACGCTATCAAATGATGCTTGGTTCGGTCACTCCATTGGTCCACTACAACATATGGAAATCGCACGTATGCGTGCATTGGAGCTTGGAAAACCGCTGATTCGTTCAACCAATAATGGTTTGACAGCTGTTACTGATCATAAAGGTAAGATCATCGAGCAAATCCCTCAGTTTGAGACAGCGGTATTGCGCGCAGAGTTGGTTCCGACAGACGGACAAACACCTTATCGCACCTTTGGTACTTGGCCATTATATATCTGGGCAGCACTGAGCCTTATATTGGCTTGGTGGTTACCAAGAAAACGCAAATAACATCAAAAAAAGAGGCTCTGGTAGCCTCTTTTTTATTGCGTTGTATTTTTTGACTGCATGTTATGGCTTGAGAGATTGGCGACTAAAACCAGTATGATTACACTTGATGCATGGAATTATGACCGTTGGATGGTTGTAAGTGGTTTTATGACCACATTCATCACAGACCAATGTCCCGAGCCCGATGACTTCGCCCGCTTCATACAAGCCTTGATGCTCTAAATCATCGAACAACTCAACCCACTCAACTTTAGTTTTATCGGTAATATCCAGTAAACCTTGCCAGATTGAATCGGCAATGGTGAGATAAAAAGGCCCGCTTTTTCCTTCCTCATAGCTGTCGGAAAACTCTTTTAAATCGGCTTTTACGTAAGCTGAAATTAGTGAGAGCTCATCTTTGGTCATGTCGTTAGCGGCATCCACGACTTTGCCCGACGTTTCGAATACTTTGTTAACTTCATCCGGACTGTGCTTCAAGGTTTCCATCACATCCTCGAGCATTTCCTCATAACCTGCTTTACGTTTAGGCATAACTGACCTCCATCTTTCCACTACCAAGCGTCACTTCTAGGCGCATGGGTACAGATTGGCTATTGTTGTGATCCCTAGCTTTAGGTATTCTATGACGATCTATTTAAGTCTGTTCTAACCGAACTCACAAATTCCAAGATAACCGGATACCATCGATGCAAGAACAATACAATCCACAAGACCTTGAACAAAAAGTTCAAAAGCACTGGGATGACAACAAGACCTTTGTTGTAAGTGAAGACCCAAACAAAGAAAAATTCTACTGTCTATCCATGTTCCCATACCCAAGTGGTCGACTGCACATGGGTCACGTGCGCAACTACACCATCGGTGACGTAGTATCTCGTTTCCAACGCCTACAAGGCAAAAACGTAATGCAACCAATCGGTTGGGATGCATTCGGTCTACCTGCGGAAAACGCGGCAGTAAAAAACAACACTGCACCGGCGCCTTGGACTTACGAAAACATTGAATACATGAAGAACCAACTTAAGCTTCTTGGTTTTGGTTACGACTGGAATCGTGAATTCGCAACCTGTACGCCAGAGTACTACCGTTGGGAACAAGAGTTCTTCACTAAGCTTTACGAGAAAGGTCTGGTTTACAAGAAGACCTCTTCTGTTAACTGGTGTCCAAACGATCAAACTGTTCTTGCAAACGAACAGGTTGAAGACGGCTGTTGCTGGCGTTGTGATACTCCGGTAGAACAAAAAGAAATTCCACAGTGGTTTATTAAGATCACTGAATACGCTCAAGAGCTACTAGACGACCTAGACAAACTTGAAGGTTGGCCAGAAATGGTTAAGACCATGCAGCGTAACTGGATCGGTCGTTCTGAAGGCGTGGAACTCAAGTTTGAAGTTAACGGTCAACAAGATTTAGAAGTTTACACCACGCGTCCAGACACACTAATGGGTGTGACTTACGTTGGTATCGCAGCAGGTCACCCTCTTGCGGCTATCGCAGCTCAGAACAACCCAGAGCTAGCGTCATTCATCGAAGAATGTAAAAACACCAAAGTAGCAGAAGCTGAGCTTGCGACAATGGAGAAAAAAGGTATGGCTACTGGCCTTACTGCTATTCACCCATTGAACGGTCGTGAAGTGCCAGTTTACGTAGCAAACTTCGTACTGATGGACTACGGCACAGGCGCAGTAATGGCGGTTCCTGCACACGACCAACGTGACTACGAATTTGCAACGAAATACGGCCTAGACATCGTTCCTGTCATCAAACCGGTTGATGGCAGTGAGCTAGACATCTCTGAAGCGGCATACACCGAGAAAGGTGTACTGTTCGATTCAGGTGAATTCGACGGTCTAGAATTCCAAGCGGCGTTCGATGCAATCGCAGCGAAGCTAGAAGCAGAAGGCAAAGGCACTAAGACAGTTAACTTCCGTCTACGTGACTGGGGGGTATCTCGTCAACGTTACTGGGGTGCACCAATCCCTATGGTAACCACTGAAGACGGCGAAGTTCACCCAGTACCCGCTGACCAACTACCCGTTATTCTTCCAGAAGACGTGGTAATGGACGGCGTAACAAGCCCAATCAAAGCAGACAAAGAATGGGCGAAGACAACATTCAACGGCGAACCTGCTCTACGTGAGACAGATACGTTCGATACGTTCATGGAGTCTTCTTGGTACTACGCACGTTACTGTTCACCACAAGCTGACGACATCCTAGATCCAGAAAAAGCAAACTACTGGCTACCGGTAGACCAGTACATCGGTGGTATCGAGCACGCTTGTATGCACCTACTGTACTCTCGCTTCTTCCACAAACTGCTACGTGACGCAGGCTACGTAACGTCTGACGAACCGTTCAAGCAACTGCTGTGTCAAGGCATGGTACTGGCTGATGCGTTCTACTTCGAGAACGAAAAAGGCGGTAAAGAGTGGGTTGCCCCAACAGATGTTGCTGTTGAACGTGACGGTAAAGGTCGTATCACTTCAGCGAAAGACAATGAAGGCCGTGATGTAACGCACTCAGGCATGATCAAAATGTCTAAGTCGAAAAACAACGGTATCGACCCTCAAGAAATGGTAGACAAGTACGGTGCTGACACGGTACGTCTATTCATGATGTTTGCTTCACCAGCAGACATGACCCTTGAATGGCAAGAGTCTGGCGTAGAAGGTGCTAACCGCTTCCTGAAACGTGTTTGGAAACTGGTTCACGCTCACGCTTCAAAAGGTGCAGCTGAGTCAGTTGATGCAAGCGCACTTTCTGGCGACCAAAAAGCACTTCGTCGTGACGTTCATAAAACTATCGCGAAAGTAACGGACGATATCGCTCGTCGTCAAACATTCAACACAGCAATCGCAGCGATCATGGAACTGATGAACAAGCTTGCGAAAGCGCCTCAAGAATCTGTACAAGACCGTGCAATCCTTGATGAAGCACTTAAAGCTGTAGTTGCAATGCTTTACCCAATCACTCCGCACATCTCTTACGAACTATGGGCAGCGCTAGGTGAGGCAGACATCGACAACGCGGCATGGCCAACGTTTGATGAGAAAGCTCTGGTTGAAGACGAGAAAACTATCGTTGTGATGATCAACGGTAAACTACGTGCGAAGCTAACCGTTGCTGCTGACGCTTCAGAAGAGCAAGTTCGTGAGCTTGGTCTAAACGACGAGAACGCGAAGAAGTTCCTAGATGGTCTAACTATCCGTAAAGTGATTTACGTACCAGGTAAACTATTGAACATCGTTGCAAACTAGCCGCTCGTTACCAACGAAATGCAGCTTGCAAGAACTCAACGCCGAGCGAACTGATTCGTTCGGCATGAGTTTTCTAACAGGGTGAGTCCTCACCCTGTTTATTTACCTCAAACCATTCACGATGAGTGGTTTAAGGTAAATAACCCCTTAAATTTAGGATGAATACAATCAATGCGCTTTTTCTCTTTGATTAAACTACCAGTGGTATTGGTATTAGCGGGGCTTCTTTCTGCCTGTGGTTTTCACCTTCGTGGCGAGTATTCCGTTCCGGAAGAACTGCACACCATGTCATTCACTAGCTATGATGAATACAGTCCTTTGACTCGATATGTACGAGCTCAACTTGAACTGAATAAAGTGGACTTGGTACAGCCTTCTGCTAACACACCAAACCTACACCTAATTGAAGCAACCATTGACGAACGTACGCTGTCGCTGTATCAAAACAGTCGTGCTGCAGAAAAAGAGCTGACCTATGTAGTGCAATACCGCGTTACAATTCCTGAGTTCGGTTCAAAAGCCTTCACAACAACAGTAAACCGTAACTATCTTGATAACCCACTCACTGCCCTAGCTAAGTCAGTAGAGCGCGACGTTATCGAAGATGAAATGCGTCAGCAAGCCGCAAGCCAAATGATGCGTCAGCTAGGTCGAGTTCGTGCAGAGTACGAACAAGGCCATATTATCCCTGATGCGACAAACACTAACGACAACAAAACTGACTCTTAATCAAAATGCGAATTTATGCCGATAAGCTGGCCGACCATTTAGCAAAACACGTAAAGCAGGTTTATCTAATTTTCGGTAATGAACCCTTATTGATTCAAGAAAGCCGACAAGCGATTCAGCACACCGCGCGCCAGCACGGTTTTGAAGAAAGACATCGCTTTGCTGTGGATGCGAGTCTAGATTGGAACCAAGTTTACGACTGTTTCCAAGCATTGAGTTTGTTTTCAAGCCGTCAGTTAATTGAATTAGAGTTACCAGAAGCCGGCGCAAACGCAGCGATCAGTAAAGAGCTAGTCAGCCTATGCGAAATGCTGCATGACGATATCATGTTAGTCGTCATTGGCAGCAAACTTAACAAAGCACAAGAAAACGCAAAATGGTTTAAAGCCCTGAGTGCAAAGGGTGATTGGGTGAGTTGCTTAACACCCGATTTACAACGCTTACCCATGTTTGTGCAAACTCGCTGCCGTGCCCTTGGTCTAAAGGCGGACCAACAATCACTGCAAGTGTTGGCACAATGGCATGAAGGTAATTTGTTTGCGCTCTCACAAAGCTTAGAGAAACTTGCTCTAATCTACCCAGATGGTGAGTTAACTGTGGTGCGATTGGAAGCAGCCTTAAGTCGCCATAACCACTTTACGACCTTCCACTGGATCGACGCTCTGTTAGCGGGTAAAGCCAATCGTGCACAACGTATACTGCGTCAATTAGAAGCGGAAGGCGTCGAAACCATCATTCTGATCCGCAGTGTACAGAAAGAGTTTAATCAACTGCTGAACATGCACCGCGACTTAACCCAAATGGGTATGATCCAGGTATTTGAAAAGCATCGTGTGTGGCAAAACAAACGCCCATTTTACAACGCAGCTTTGACACGTCTGTCAACAAGCCGCATTTGTGCGCTTTTATCTCTTTTGGCTCACGCCGAGATAAAAGCGAAAACCCAATATGAAGAATCTGTGTGGCCAACGATTCACCAGTTGAGCTTAGAAACCTGTTCACCTGATATTAAGCTGGCAATTTAGAATTCAAAGCGTGATATAGTGCGCGGCCAGTTTTGATTAATATGATTCAAAACACCCACAGATTGAAAAGAAAACCGAGGAAAACCGAGTGCTTCGCGAAGAACTTAAAGACTTTTTAGCTGATAAAGCTGACGACATGAAAGCAGAAGAGATTGTAATTCTGAATGTAGAAGACAAATCTAGCGTGACAGATTACATGATCATTTGTACTGGCACCTCTAAACGTCACGTTTCATCTATTGCTGATCACGTCGCATCTGAAGTGAAGAAAGCTGGTCTAGAACCACTAGGTATGGAAGGCGAGAAAGAAGGTGAATGGGTTGTTCTCGATATGGGCGATGCCATGCTTCATGTCATGCAAGATGAACACCGTAACCTGTACCAGCTAGAAAAGCTTTGGGGTTAATCTTTTGAAAATTCAACTGATTGCTGTAGGCACTAAAATGCCCAAATGGGTCGAAGAGGGATTCCAAGAATACCGTCGTCGCTTCCCTCATGATATGCCACTTGAGTTGGTTGAGATCCCAGCAGGGAAACGTGGAAAAAATGCCGACATTGCACGTATTCTTCAAAAAGAAGGCGAAGCTATGTTGGCAGCAGTCCCAAAAGGCAACCGCATCGTGACATTGGATATCCCAGGCAAAAAGTGGGATACCCCACAACTGGCAGAACAGTTAGAAGCTTGGAAATTAGATGCTCGCGACGTTTCTATTTTAATTGGTGGCCCAGAAGGGCTTTCTCCTGCATGTAAAGCCGCCGCTGATCAAAGTTGGTCTTTGTCTGCATTGACCTTACCGCACCCACTTGTGCGTATTGTCATGGCGGAGAGTTTATACCGAGCGTGGAGCATTACTGCTAACCACCCTTATCACCGCGAATAATCGCTGCTTAGCCGTAGAGACAAGCGTTAATGATTCGTAAACGCCGCAGTCAAATCCGAGACTACCAAGCTGAAGCGCGCCTGTTTTCCAGTCGCGCTATTTTTGCTTTTTTGGGTATCGTCATTTTGATGGGGTTACTGGTTGCTAACATGTACAACATACAGGTTAACCAGTTCCAAGATTACCAAACTCGCTCTAACGACAACCGTATCAAAGTCGTTCCAATCGCACCAAACCGTGGTCTTATTTACGACCGCAACGGTATTTTGCTCGCTGAAAACCGCCCTGTCTTCAACTTGGAGCTTACTCCAGAAAAAATCAAAGACATTGACGGCACCATCGAAGAGCTACAAACCATTCTTGAAATCACGCCAGAGCAAATTGAACGTTTCCAGCGTGAACGTAAACGTACGCGTCGCTTTAAATCCGTACCACTACTTACTCAGTTAGATGAAAACCAAGTTGCTGTTTTCTCAGTAAACCAATACCGCTTTCCGGGTGTTGAAATCAGCGCAACATTGAAGCGTTACTACCCATTTAGTGAAGTACTGACCCACGTTATTGGCTACGTATCACGCATCAACGATCGTGACATGCAACGCCTAGTTCGTGAAGAAAAAGACGCGAACTACCAAGCCACTCGTGATATCGGCAAACTAGGTATTGAAAAATACTACGAAGATTTATTGCACGGTACCGCGGGTTACCAAGAAGTCGAAGTCAACAGCCGTGGCCGAGTAATTCGTACCTTAAAGTATGTCCCGCCGATTCCGGGTCAAGACATCGTGTTAAACCTCGACATCAACTTACAACTATACGTTCACCAATTATTAGATGGGCGTCGTGGTAGTGCGGTGGTTTTGGATCCTAAAGACAATGGTGTGCTCGCGATGGTTTCAAGCCCGAGCTACGATCCAAACTCGTTTGTCCACGGTATCTCAGGCAAAGCTTACCGAGCCCTCTTGAACGACAAAAACCGTCCACTTGTAAACCGAACTACGCTAGGTATTTACCCCCCAGCTTCCACCATTAAGCCATTTATGGCCGTTGCAGCTTTGGAAGAGGGTGTAGTAACACCAAAAACAACGCGTAATGACCCTGGCTACTGGCGCATTCCAAACTCCGATACTCGCCCATTCCGTGACTGGCTGCGTTGGGGCCATGGTCGCGTAGATATCATCAAGTCGATAGAAGAATCCGTTGATACTTTCTTCTATCAAGTCGCTTATGACATGGGTATCGACCGTATCTCGAATTGGATGATGATGTTTGGTTTTGGTGACTATACCGGCATCGATATTTACGAAGAAAGCAAAGCAAACATGCCAACGCGTGAATGGAAAATGGCTCGCCATAAAACCCCTTGGTACAAAGGCGATACGATTCCTGTTGGTATCGGGCAAGGTTACTGGACAGCAACACCAATGCAAATTGCCAAAGCAACATCGGTGTTGGTCAACGAAGGCGCCGTAGCCGCGCCACATTTGCTCAAAGCGACAATTGATAATGGCGGTGATTTTGAAGAGCAAAAGACCTCTGAATACGTCACCTACCCGCCAATTCAAAATGTGCCGGATAAATACTGGAACATGGCCAAAGAAGGCATGCGCTTGGTAAACCATGGTGCGAAAGGGACGGCTCGTCGCTCTTTCTACAATATGGATTACCAAACGGGTGGTAAATCAGGTACTGCTCAGGTCTTCGGTCTAGGTGAAGACGAAGAATACAACGCAGACGAAGTCGCAGAACATCTACGCGACCACGCCCTGTTTACCGGTTTTGCGCCATTTGACGATCCTAAAGTTGTCGTTTCAATCGTACTTGAAAACGCCGGTGGTGGTTCAAGTAATGGCGCACCAGTAGCAAGAAAGATCTTCGACCGAGTGATCGTTGGGCCAGAAAAAATCGAACCAGACGATGAGCAAGCCAAAGAGAAACAAGAGGTAACGCAGTGATGAAAATGGATCCCTCTACAGGTAAGAACCGAGCCCTGTTTGAACGCTTCCATATCGACTTGCCGCTTTTACTCGGCATCTTTGCACTAATGGCCTTTGGCTTGGTCATCATGTACAGCGCCAGTGGCCAGAGCTTGGCGATGATGGACCGCCAAGCCATGCGCATGGCCCTATCATTAGTCGTGATGATCGTCTTAGCACAGATCTCGCCCAGAACTTACGAAAGCCTCGCGCCTCTCATGTTTGTCGGTGGTGTCATACTGCTCTTTGGCGTGCTCTTCTTTGGTGAAGCTTCCAAAGGCGCACAGCGCTGGCTAAATCTTGGCTTTGTTCGATTCCAACCTTCTGAGCTTCTCAAGCTCGCCGTACCCTTGATGGTCGCGCGCTATATCGGTCGTCAACCACTTCCCCCGACGTTCAAAACCCTCATCGTTGCGTTGATCATGGTTTGCTTGCCAACCATTCTCATCGCAAAGCAACCTGACTTAGGGACCTCGATTCTGATCGCTGCATCAGGCATCTTTGTTATCTTCCTTGCGGGTATCAGTTGGAAAATCATTGCTGGTGCCGCACTGGCGCTTGGTGGTTTCATTCCCGTTTTGTGGTTCTTCTTGATGCGTGAGTATCAAAAAGTGCGCGTTCGTACTCTGTTCAACCCTGAATCAGACCCTCTCGGTGCCGGTTATCACATCATCCAAAGTAAAATTGCGATTGGTTCTGGTGGTATTTCCGGCAAAGGTTGGTTGCAAGGCACTCAATCACAGTTAGAATTTCTTCCTGAACGTCACACTGACTTTATCTTTGCAGTAATTGCTGAAGAATGGGGTATGATTGGCTTCCTTTGCCTGTTGACCATCTATCTCTTTATTATTGGACGAGGTCTCTACCTCGCAAGCCAAGCACAAACTGCGTTTGGCCGAATGATGGCAGGCAGTATTGTACTCAGCTTCTTCGTGTATATTTTTGTAAATATCGGCATGGTAAGTGGCATCCTACCCGTAGTAGGCGTACCTTTACCGTTGATCAGTTATGGTGGCACTTCCATGGTGACACTGATGGCTGGTTTTGGCATTTTGATGTCGATCCACACGCACCGAAAAGCATTCTCTAAGGCGACCTAGACCATGCAAAAACGCGCTTTATATTCCTTAGTTTTTTCTGCTGTTATTTTGGCGGGCTGTTCTTCTACCGACCAAAAAACACAAGAAGGCCGTTATGAACTTGAATCCGATGTAGCACCAGATAAACCTCTATCGGTCGAGCACATTGAGGATGCGCATCCTAAATATGAACCATACAGCTTAGGTGGTAACAGCGATTACAATCTACGAGGTTCCGACTACAAAATCGTTCGTAACGCAAAAGGTTTTACGGAAAAAGGCCGTGCCTCTTGGTACGGAAAAAAATTCCAAGGTCACCTAACGTCCAACGGTGAAATTTACGATATGTACTCAATGACAGCCGCACACAAAACGCTGCCATTACCGAGCTACGTTAAAGTCACCAATACCGACAATGGTAAATCAACCGTTGTACGAGTTAACGACCGTGGCCCATTTCATGACGGCCGTATTATTGATTTAAGCTACGCCGCCGCTCATAAGCTCGACGTCGTGAAAACAGGCACAGCGAACGTACAAATTGAAGTCATCACCATTGATAAGCCAACCGATGAAAAGTCTTTAGCTGCGCACCCAAAATACGTGATTCAAGTTGCTTCTTCAAAATATGAAGATCGAGCGCGAACTTTAGGCCAAGAGCTTGGTCAAAAGCTGGATACAGAAACTTTCTTGGAGAGCACGAAAGAAACTCACCGCTTGTTGCTAGGGCCATTTACTGACTATTCCCTGACGCAAGCAACACTGGATAAAGTAAAGTTGCTCGGCTATTCGTCCGCATTTATTAAAAAACACAAAACTGACAAATGACCTTGGTGTCATGAATTTCTATGCAGAGCCCTTCTTACATAAGCAGGGATTCTGTTAAGATGTCGACAGTTAACCAAAAAATTTGAATTACCATGAATAAAAATAAGTTTGTGAAATCTATTCTCGTTTCTTCGGTTGCGCTAACTGCAACCATCGCTCAATCTGCTTTTGCTTCACCAGTTGTTGTCCCAGACGCACCTCAAATCGCAGCGAAAGGCTACGTTTTGATGGATTACAACTCAGGTAAAGTTCTGGCTGAGAAAGAGATGAACACAAAGTTGTCTCCTGCTAGTCTGACAAAAATGATGACCAGCTACGTAATTGGCCAAGAGCTAGCGCGTGGTAATATTTCAGAAGACGATGATGTAACCATCAGTAAGAACGCATGGGCGAAAAACTTCCCTGATTCTTCAAAAATGTTCATTGAAGTTGGCACCACAGTTAAGGTGAAAGACCTAAACCGCGGTATCATTATTCAATCAGGTAACGACGCTTGTGTCGCAATGGCTGAACACATTGCAGGCTCTGAAGATGCATTCGTAGACCTAATGAACGCATGGGCAAACACAATTGGCATGAGCAACACGCATTTTGCTAACGTGCACGGCCTAGATAACCCAAATCTATACTCAACACCTTATGACATGGCACTGCTTGGTAAAGCATTGATCCGTGACGTTCCTGATGAGTACCGTATCTACTCAGATAAAAAATTCACTTACAACGGCATCACACAGTACAACCGTAACGGCCTATTGTGGGATAAGAGCATGAACGTTGATGGCATCAAGACTGGCCATACTAGCAACGCGGGCTACAGCCTAGTAAGTTCAGCAACTGAAGGTCAAATGCGCCTAGTTGCAGTGGTGATGGGTACCAAAGATGCAAACGCTCGTAAATCAGAAAGCAAAAAGCTACTGAGCTACGGCTTCCGCTTCTTCGAAACCGTTGCGCCACATAAAGCGGGTGAAACGTTTGTAGAAGAAAAAGTATGGATGGGTAACAAAGATACGGTTGCTCTGGGTCTTGACCAAGATACTTACGTAACGCTACCTCGTGGTGAAGCAAAGAATCTAAAGGCAAGCTTTGTACTTGAAAAAGAGCTAGAAGCCCCAATTAATAAAGGTGATGTAGTTGGTAAGCTATACTATCAAATTGATGGTGAAGATATTGCTGAGTACCCACTAATGGCATTAGAAACTGTAGACCAAGGCAGCCTATTTAGCCGTATGTGGGACTACATCGTATTGTTGTTTAAGAGCTTCTTCTAACAGTCGCTTCTGAACAACAAACAAGTCCGCAAAGCCGCCAACTAGGGCGGCTTTGTTATCTATACTCAAGCGACGTTAAGATGCTTGGGGATGATCTTGAGTTCACCCTAATTTGACTGTACTATTTCGCACCGCAACGAATACCAACTGGAGTTACCGATATGCTAACCATCAACTCTGATGCAAAATTGAAAGACCTGCTTGAGTTCCCTTGTTCATTTACTTACAAGGTAATGGGGCATGCAAAACCTGAACTTCCAGAACTCGTTCTTGAAGTAATCCAGCGTCATGCTCCAGGTGACTACAGCCCAGCAGTAAAACCAAGTGCTAAGGGCAACTACCACTCGGTGTCTATCAATATTACTGCTACCTCTATCGAGCAGGTTGAAACCCTTTACAAAGAACTGGGTGAAATCGACATCGTACGCATGGTTCTATAATTTTTTGATAAATTAAATTTTTTTTGAAAGCAGCTTCGGCTGCTTTCTTTTTATTTATCATGTAGATAATGAAAACCACTGACTCTTTCAGTTAAAAATCTGTTACTCAACTGTAGAGCATCAAACTCATCCGGTTTATAATCCAAAAACTTTATATATTAGTGACAGGAATCCCCATGCAACACCAACTTGTTGTAAGACGACTTGGACGCCAAGATTATGAGCCTGTATGGAAGGCGATGCATGAGTTCACTGATCAACGCACAGACGACACGCCTGATGAAGTTTGGTTGGTAGAACACAACCCAGTATTTACACAAGGTCAAGCGGGTAAAGCCGAACACCTCATTAACACTGGTAATATTCCTGTTGTACAAAGCGATCGCGGGGGTCAAGTGACCTACCATGGTCCTGGTCAGCTTGTCGCTTACTTTCTGATCAACCTGCGTCGTAAAAAATTAGGGGTGCGAGATCTCGTTACGCACATCGAGAACCTCGTGATCAACACCCTAAAGGCATACAATATCGAATCTGCTGCGCGACCAGATGCCCCAGGTGTTTATGTCGACAGTAAAAAAATATGTTCTCTCGGCCTTCGCATTCGCAAAGGATGCTCATTCCACGGCCTAGCGTTGAACGTCAATATGGACTTAGGTCCGTTTTTACGTATAAACCCTTGTGGCTATGAAGGAATGGAGATGGTTCAGGTTAGCCAAGTTGGCGGCCCTGAAGATATCGAAGCCGTGGAAAAACAACTAATACAAGAACTCGTTACTTTGCTTGATTACGAGCAAGTAGAATTCAGCACAGAAGCACCTTCTCAAGGTAACAAAGCATGAGCAAACCAATCCAGATGGAAAAAGGCGTCAAATACCGCGACGCTGACAAAATGGCATTGATTCCCGTAAAGAACATGCCTACAGAGCAGAAAGAAGTGCTACGTAAGCCTGATTGGATGAAGATCAAGCTACCAGCCGACAGCCAACGTATTCAAGACATCAAATCAGCGATGCGCAAGAACAACCTTCACTCAGTATGTGAAGAAGCCTCTTGCCCTAACCTAGCGGAATGTTTTAACCACGGTACGGCTACTTTCATGATCCTTGGCGCTATCTGTACTCGCCGTTGTCCATTCTGTGACGTTGCCCATGGCCGTCCGCTTGCAGTAGAAGCTGAAGAGCCGAAGAAACTGGCTAAAACCATCGCAGACATGAAGCTGAAATACGTCGTTATCACTTCAGTAGACCGCGATGATTTGCGTGATGGCGGTGCAGAGCACTTTGCAAACTGTAACCGTGAAATCCGCGAACTGAACCCACACATCAAGATTGAAACGCTTGTACCTGATTTCCGTGGCCGTATGGATGTCGCACTTGATCTGATGAAAGACAACCCGCCAGATGTCTTCAACCACAACCTAGAAACGGCACCTCGTTTGTACCGTAAAGCTCGCCCAGGCGCGAACTACAAGTGGTCACTACAATTGCTGCAAAAGTTCAAAGAGCAGCACCCAAATGTACCGACCAAATCAGGTGTTATGATGGGTCTTGGCGAAACGAAAGAAGAGATCGTCCAAGTACTAAAAGACCTACGTGCACACGGTGTAACAATGCTGACACTTGGTCAGTACCTAGCACCAAGCCGTCACCACCTGCCAGTAGAGCGTTACGTTCCACCATCAGAGTTTGACGAGCTAAAAGAGATCGCACTAGAACTTGGCTTCACGCACGCGGCGTGTGGTCCATTCGTTCGTTCTTCTTACCATGCCGATATGCAGGCTCAAGGTATCGAGATTAAATAAGCGCTCGCTTGTTTTGAAGAGAAAGGTTGGCTCAGCGCCAGCCTTTTTTGTATCTGTCGAACATAAAACACCATCATTTGGACAATAAGCCTATTTCTCAGAACCAAAAGCAGCGTCATTCCGAAGATCCTAGGCGATATCAGAAATCTGATTTCAGCGCACTCTAAGCTGATATTTCCATACGCTAGAAAAACAAAAAGGCCCTCAAATGAGGACCTTTCATCAATCAAATAATCAAACCGAATCGCAGAAATAGAACGAGTTCGCCTGAGTTATTTTCAAAGAAAGCGAATTTACACAGAGAACTATGCGTAAACTGGTAGACGCTTACAGATCTCTAGAACTTTCTGTTTCGTTGCTTCGATAACTTCCTCGTTGCCGATGTTATCTAGAACGTCACACATCCAGTTTGCTAGCTCTTTCGCGTCTTCAGTAGTGAAGCCACGACGAGTAATTGCTGGCGTACCTACACGAATACCAGACGTAACGAATGGGCTGCGTGGGTCGTTTGGTACAGAGTTCTTGTTTACTGTGATATTTGCTGCACCTAGTGCCGCATCTGCATCTTTACCAGTAATATCTTTGTCGATTAGGTCAACAAGGAACAGGTGGTTCTCAGTACCGTTAGAAACGATCTTGTAGCCACGCTCTTGGAATTGACCAACCATTGCCTTCGCGTTTTTCACGACGTTAGCTTGGTAAGCTTTGAATTCAGGTTCCATCGCTTCTTTGAACGCTACTGCTTTACCAGCGATAACGTGCATTAGAGGGCCACCTTGACCGCCAGGGAATACTGCTGAGTTCAGCTTCTTGTACAGCTCTTCACCTTCGTTAGAAAGGATAAGACCGCCACGAGGACCCGCTAGCGTTTTGTGCGTAGTCGTTGTTACTACGTGAGCGTGTGGAACTGGTGTTGGGTACTCGCCTGCTGCGATTAGACCAGCAACGTGCGCCATGTCTACGAATAGGTAAGCGTCAACTTTGTCTGCGATTTCACGCATGCGCTTCCAATCAACGATTTGTGAGTAAGCAGAGAAACCACCAATGATCATCTTAGGCTTGTGCTCAAGCGCTAGCTGTTCCATCTCGTCGTAGTTGATTTGGCCTGCTTCGTCGATACCGTAAGGAATCACGTTGTAGTGCTTACCAGAGAAGTTTACTGGTGAACCGTGAGTTAGGTGACCACCGTGCGCTAGGCTCATACCTAGAACTGTGTCGCCTGGGTTTAGAAGCGCCATGTAAACTGCGCTGTTTGCTTGAGAACCTGAGTGAGGCTGTACATTCGCGTACTCACAACCAAACAGTTGGCATGCACGATCGATAGCTAGTGCTTCAGCTTTATCTACGTACTCACAACCGCCGTAGTAACGCTTACCTGGGTAGCCTTCAGCGTATTTGTTCGTTAGCTGAGAACCTTGCGCTTCCATTACACGTGGGCTTGTGTAGTTTTCAGAAGCGATAAGTTCAATGTGTTCTTCCTGGCGAAGTGTTTCTTCCTGGATAGCTGCGAACAGTTCCGCATCGTAATCTGCGATGTTCATATCACGCTTAAGCATCTGTATCTCCTGACTCAGATTGGTACTGAAAGTTGCAAAAAAACCGACTAAATGACCCAACGCAAACGTTTTCGTCACCGTAATGGCGCGCATTCTACATAATTTGATCTAGGTCATAAAGAGAAATTTACAATTTTTCTCATGCAGTTTTTTCATGATGACAAGTAAGGATTATCATGACGATGTTGCAATCGTTCAACCATGATCCACTGACTGTCAAATTTGTGCTTTACACCCTGTAAAACAACAATTACATAGGTTTACCGCAAATTTTACCCTCTAGCTACCGAAAAGATCATCTTTTTACTACTATGCATGCCCGATTTATCATCAACGACTGCATATTAGATGGAAAAACACTCAAGAAAAGAAGACTGGATGGCAATTCTTACAGGTACCTTTTTGGTAGCTCAAGGCGTTTTCTTTCTCCAATCCGCGAACCTCTTAACGGGAGGCACCACTGGATTGGCTCTGCTTATTAGCCAATTTACACCTTTTACGTTTGGTGTGCTGTACTTTTTAGCCAACTGTCCTTTTTACTTGCTGGCTTGGAAACGCTTTGGCCGTCATTTTGCGATTAATAGTGCAATTTCTGGCGCTTTGGTTTCTATCTTTGCGGACAACCTGTATTTGCTGATTTCACTTGAATCGATTAACGAGGTTTATTGTGCGGTAGCCGGTGGCTTACTGATGGGTTTAGGTATGCTGATCTTATTCCGTCATCGTTCAAGCTTGGGTGGCTTCAACGTACTGTGCTTATTCATTCAAGACAAGTTTGGCATTTCTGTTGGCAAATCGCAGATGGCGATTGACGCTTGCATCTTATTTGCGTCTTTCTTCTTCGTCACGCCTTGGGTTATCGGCCTCTCGATTCTTGGTGCATTCGCACTGAACCTAGTGCTTGCGATGAACCACAAACCACATCGCTATTCTGTGAGCTACGGTTCATAACCTTTCTGTGATAATTGGAGCGCAATTTATAAGATTTTGCGCTCCAATGACTATATAATACTTCGCCATTTCCTAATCACTCATGATGGTATGCGCGACTTCCTACAACGAGCCAAACAAACCAACAGTCAGATTGTTATTGGCGAGCTGATCTACAACCCAGAGACTCAAACCCTTCACAAACAAGCGGTCGTTATCGATCTTGAGCCGCGTAGCATCGAGTTATTAGAACTGCTGCTCACCAGTGTTGGCCACCCGCTGTCTGCAGAAACCATCATAGAGACCATTTGGCAAAGTAAGTTCATTTCAAAGAACGTACTTACCAATCGAATCAGTACACTTCGGGCCTTGCTACAAGAGCACTTACCAGAGCATGATGCCGCCAAACTATTGGTGACCTACCCGCGTAAAGGTTACTTTTTCAACCCAGCCAACATTCAGTTAATACCACCAGCGAGAGCCGACAAACGTAAAGCGAAGGTGGCAAACCCACAAAAAACGACTTCGTCATTGAAATGGCCTATCGCCTACTGCCTTTGTACTCTGCTAGCTGCCTCTTGCGTGATACTTTCCGTTATTGTCTGGCAACAGCAAGGAGTCTCCACTCAGCAAACTCGTAACCAACTACTGATTCCAAAAGTGGAGCTACTGCTTAACCGTGTTGATGCCTTAGGTGCAGAGGCAAGGGAATACCGCACCATGGTGAAAGCGATATTATTGCAACAACAAGTTGAGTACCCATATACGGACATCGCTAACCAAGATGCACCGAGCTATTTCCTCGATCCAATCAACGAGACGCCTTACTTCCCTGGCGCTCGCAACATGCAAACCAGCGATTATCAACTTAATATTGAACTCAAAGATGGTCCGACCGAAGGTGTTTTAAAGGCAAAAATGAACTTGATTTACCCTGCTACGGGTAAACTGGCCTTTCGTAACCAATACATGCTTCGCACCGCACACTTACAGTCGGATTTGTTTAAGCTCCACACGGACATTGCCCAATACTTCAACTTACCAGAACCGTCCAAAAGCACTTGGCATCTGAGTGACGCCCACAAGAAAATGCTGCTTGGAAAAGCATTTTCAACGACTGATATCAAAAACATGGATGAATTTGCCGCCATCACGATTGCTCGACATTTAGCTTTATACGAACAAAATAAAGCCGAACTCGAAGGTTTTCTTTATCAAGTACAATCCGGGTTTGACGCCTTACCTGATGAGTTAAATTTATGGATGGGGATTCTCCACTACAAACTTGGTAATCTCGATAAGGCGAAAACTTTCTTGACGACACCGGCAGGAGATTCATTGATTCAAAATGCCCTGATTTACACTTTTGTCTCTCATATCGCCTACAAGCAGAATAAGCTTGACCAATTCCGCCTCAATTATATGGAGTCTTTGGTGGCTCTGCTGCGCGTAATGCCTTCTGAAGAATTGTTTAGTCGCTTGTCACAACCAGAATCCAAAGAAACCTGCTTACAGCCTTGGAAGAAATTGCGTGTCAGTATTAAGGAAAAGGAAATAGTGATGCGTTGGAAGGCATTAATTGAAGAATACTGCACCAATATCGAGGCAGATATTAATCCAGATAAAACAAAGACCTAAATATAAAATTAAGCTTTCATTTAACTCTATTAGCTTTTATTTTTTGCCCTTTTTCTCACTCAAAACTTAGCATGGCGACATTCAAATAACGGCTCGATTTATCAGCCTTTACCAACTAGGAATGTAAACTCATGCTTAAAAAAATGACGCTTATCGCAGCAGCTACGATCGCACTTTACGGCTGTGGCGGCGGCTCTTCTTCCGGCTCATCAAGCGGCAATAAAGGCCCACAAAATAGCATCGATTACCCGATCCAAAACTCATCTTTTTCCCCAGTAGTAACAACAAAACTGAACTACGCCATTTCTGCAGACGGGCAACAAGTGGGCTCGGTGCTGATGAATTTTGATCCAATGAGCAGCCAAGAACTTCTTGACGCTTTAACTCTGATCCCACAATCAGCTCCAGTGCAACAAGTTATCCATGACTTAGTCAACAACGGTATCACTCAGTTTTACCTATCACAGCAAGTGGAAGAGAGCGGCGAAGAAGAGAAGTCGATTTACTTTGCCGGTACGGATGGCGCACTGCATGAAATCACGGACACCTATCTCGTTGATCATCGCTTTATCGTACCCATCATGAACAGCAGCCCAGTATTTCGCTTGGAAGGTTCGACAGTTAAGGAGAAAGATCCGAACATTGATATCAGCGTAAACACGGTCTCAGTCATTTTAAATCTAAATGGTGAACAAGTGGCAAACCTACTGAATGATTTTGATGATCACCAATGGGTAAAAACTTTGCCAAATGAGGCAAACTGTAAAGCGGGCTGGAGCCAACAAATCACCGAAACAGGCGCACGCAAAACTTTCAAAGTGTCTGGTAAATCAATTGAAGCCGCCTACCTAACCGAAACGAATACTTATAACCTAAGATGTGACGAGATGGACTCAATGGAGTTTGAGACATCCGCAGAGCGCTGGTTCAACCCTGCACTAGGGTTGATTGAACAAGTTGAACTGTTGAAAGCAGAACAGACTCAAATCAGTGAAGAGAAAGCGACACTGAGCAAGATCGAGAAAGCATAAGCCGCAGTCTTATCTCATAGAAAAAAGGCTTTGGGGAGCACTCCAAAGCCTTTTGTTTAGGATCGAAATCCTTAGGGGTATTTTTTATTTGCCTTTAAGACTCAATCAGCAAGATGCGTGTTTCGTAAGGACGTAGAACTTGATGATTGGAAGCAATCGCGCTGGTCGCATTCTGATAGTTGGCAAGCAGATTCTTGGCTTTGCTCATATCAAAGCGCTCTGGTAACACACACTCCACTTCTTCGCCGTAGTAATTGTTAATACACAACAACGCTTGCTTGTCGTTCTGGCGAGCGTAAGCAAAAATACGTTTGTGCTCTGGCAGCAAGTCCTCGTAACGACCATCAGTGATTACTTGAACCTGTTTACGCAGTTCAATCAAGCGCTTGTAGAAGTAGAACACCGAGTTCAAATCGGCAATTGCGGCTTCCGCGTTGATCTCAGAATAGTTCTGAGCCACCTCTAGCCACGGCGTGCCTTCAGTAAAACCCGCATGTTTCGCGCTGTTCCATTGCATTGGGGTACGTGAATTATCACGCGACTTCTGCGCCAAAATCGCCATCATATCGTCGTGAGATACACCATCGCGATTAACCATGATGTCGTACATGTTCGTGCTTTCAACATCGCGATATTGGCTGATTTCGGTGTAGCCCGGGTTGGTCATGCCGATCTCTTCACCTTGATAAACATAAGGCGTGCCTTGCATCATGTGTACCGATGCCGCAAGCATTTTGGCAGATTCAACACGGTATTGTTCGTCGTTACCTAATCGGCTCACAACGCGTGGTTGGTCGTGGTTACACCAAAATAGCGCGCCCCACCCTTTGCCATTTAAGCCGGTTTGCCAATGATTGAAGATCTGTTTCAGTTGGATGAAATCAAACGGCGCTTTCGTCCACTTATCACCATTCGGGTAATCGACTTTCAGGTGGTGGAAGTTGAACACCATCGACAGCTCTTTGCCATCTTGCGCTGAATACTGCTGACAATGCTCTAGCGTGGTGGAAGACATTTCACCTACCGTCACACTGCCATATTTCTGGAATACGGCTTCACTGATCTCTTGAAGGTATTCGTGCACACGTGGACCATCCGTGTAGAAACGGCGACCATCACCAATATCGTCACTTGGGAAATCTTGCTGCTTGGAAATCAGGTTGATAACGTCAAGACGGAAACCATCGACACCTTTCTCTGCCCAGAAGCTGATGACTTCTTTCACTTCTTCACGCACTACCGGGTTTTCCCAGTTTAAGTCCGCTTGCTCTTTAGCAAAAAGGTGCAAATAGTACTGACCCGTTTTTTCATCCAGCGCCCAAGCGTTGCCACCAAACTTAGATTGCCAGTTGTTTGGCTCTGCGCTATCAACAGGATCTTTCCAGATGTAGTAATCACGGTAAGGGCTGTTTTTGTCACCCAGTGCCGATTGAAACCACTTGTGTTCTGTCGAAGTATGGTTGACCACGATATCCATGATGATTCGAATACCCAGTTGGTGAGCCTCAGCCAACAGGGTATCGAAATCTTGCATGGTGCCGAAATCTGGGTTGATCGCATAGTAATCAGAAATGTCATAACCGTTGTCGATCATTGGCGATTGATAAACCGGCGTCAGCCAAATCGCATCCACACCAAGGTGTTTTAGATAATCCAGTTTAGAAATGATCCCTTTAATATCGCCCGTGCCTTTACTTCCACTGTCACAAAAGCTTTTTGGGTAAATTTGGTAGATGGTTGCGGTTTTCCACCAGCTCTCATCATGCTTGGTCATTGCCATTTCTAACGCTCACTTACCATTAAACGGAAACTTAAAAATCTTAAAAAATAGAGGAGATAAACGAGGCAGCCAAATCGCTGCCTCGGTTTGAATTACGCGTTAGCGGTTTCTAACTCGCCTTTCATCTGTGCGCGCTTATACAACACAAGCGTCAGCGCTACTGGGACCACAATCGCCACCAACATCGCCAGAGCAAAAACACCCCAGAACTGTGGTTGGATAGACAAGATACCCGGTAAGCCGCCCACACCAATACCATTCGCCATCACACCTGCGCTGCCACAGATAGCAGCGGCAATCGCACTGCCGATCATCGCGCTCAGCATTGGGAACTTGTACTTTAAGTTGATACCGTACATTGCAGGTTCTGTTACACCAAGATAAGCAGAGATAGCCGCAGGCACTGAGATATCGCGCTCGCCGTGTTTTTTGCTGATGATAATGATGCCGACTACCGCTGAAGCTTGAGCAATGTTTGATAGTGCAATCAATGGCCAGATTGGCGTACCGCCTAGCTCTTGCATCAGTTGAAGGTCAACCGCATTGGTAGTGTGATGAATACCCGTAATCACCAAAGGTGCGTATAGGAAGCCAAAGATGGTTGAACCAATCATCGCGAAGTCACCCGTCATGGCTGCTTTTGCTGCGAAAGCAACGCCGTCACCCAACATACGACCAAATGGACCAATAATAGAATGCGCAAGAATCACAGATACGATGATAGAGACAAACGGCACCACAACGAGGTAAAGATATGAAGGAATGATTCGCTTTAAATTAGTTTCTATGAATGCCAAGGCAACACCCGCTAACATGGCCGGAATCACTTGCGCTTGATACCCCACTTTCTCGATGGCGAATAAGCCAAAGTCCCACACTTCTGGCACTTGCTTACCAATCAGATAGGCGTTCATTAACTGTGGCGAAACCAGTGTCACACCTAATGTAATCCCCAAAATCGGAGTACCACCGAGTTTTTTGACTGTTGACCAACACACGCCAACCGGTAAGAAGAAGAAAATCGCCTCACCAATTAGCCATAAGAAAGAGTGTACCGTTGCCCAAAACTGGCTGATTTCCGTTAGCGTTTGACCATCAAACATCTTGATGTCGCCAATCACGTTACGGAAGCCAAGAATCAGACCACCAGTGATGATCGCCGGTAACAATGGCACAAAGATTTCTGCAAGGTGAGAAATACCACGCTCAACAATGTTCATGTTTTGACGAGCTGCGTTTTTTGATTCGTCTTTGCTCGCTTCACTTTTACCCGTCAGCTCGATCAGTACTTTGTAAACCTCATCAACTTCAGTACCAATCACCACTTGGAACTGACCTGCGTTAGTAAAGCAGCCTTTTACCATAGGTAATGCGTCTAATTGTTCAATATCGGCTTTGTCAGTGTCATTCAACACGAAACGCAAGCGAGTTAAACAGTGGCTTACACTGGCAATATTGTCCGATCCCCCGACCAGTTCAATAAGACGCTGTACATCTTGACGCGCAATCTTACTCATAACTTTGTCCACCCTGTATTGGATACATTCAATTCATCATTTTATTTTTATAATGGGAACATTCCCATTCGGTGATTTTTATATTGCCACTCCGCATTCAAAAACAAAATGGGAACAGTCCCATTAATTGAGAACGATCACAGTATAATTTTAGAGCAAACCATCGAAAGGAGGATTATTAACGAACTGGCTGCTGGGTAAAGTGCACCACAGACTCATCACCATTTAATTGATTAATCAGCATGTTAGCGGCCTTTTCACCTGCGAGAGAGTAACCGGGGTCCACACTGAAAACATTTGGAAAAAGGAAGGAAAGTAGCTCATTGCCACCCACACCAGTAACCACGACATCTTCACGCCCTCTTTCTTGCAGGCGCTTAATCACCCCAAGAGCAATGGTATCACTAGCACAAACGATGGCTTGCGTGTCGGATTGAACGACTTGATCCACCAGATGATAAGCACTTTCATGGCTAAGCTTGCCGGTTTGAAAACAAGGTTCGATGCGCTTTTTCTCACACCAAGATTGGTAAGTCTTCAGGCGAGCAAGCCCCGTCGTACGGTCTTCTGGATCAACGCCGATATAAGCAATGCGAGAAATAGATTGTTGCTCTAGGTGTGACAACGCCATCTCAATAACGCCTTGGTTATCGTAATTAATAGAAGAGACTAGCTTGGTATCCATCGCGATCACGACAATGCGATTGCCCCACTCCGCTAACGCTTGCTCATCACACCCAGTAAAACCAAACACGATAACACCATCGACATTACGGCGTTTAAGTACGTTTAAATGTTCGTTGGTCTTTTCACGATCGAACTGACTTTCCATGATCACCACGTCATACCCTGCTGAATACAAAGCATTGAGCATAGTGCCGACGGCACGGTTTTCTGAAGGGGAATCCAAACGAGATATAATCACCCCGATCACTTTCTGGCTGCCCCCACGCATCGACTGTGCAGACTTAGAAGGTACATAACCAGATTCACGAATGATTCTTTCTACCTTCTCTCGCGTTTGCGGTTTCACCTTAGGATCATTGGTTAACACACGGCTTATTGTCGATTTACCAACACCTGCCAATTTCGCGATATCAAGAATAGTGAGTTTTTTGCTCATAAGTGATCAAACTAAAAGTTGGATTTAAATAAAAGGGAAGCAGCGGCTTCCCTTATCTCAATCAGTAATGAAGATTACTTGTTTAGGTATGCAGGAACGTCTGCAATGCTGTCGAGAACAACCGTAGCAATCGCTTCGCCTTGTTCGGTAACTGGTTTACCAGTGCGAACCAAAATCTTAGTACCAACACCAGCCGCTTCAGCCGCCATCAAGTCTTCGGCTTTATCACCAATCATCACTGACTTAGCCATGTCGATTTTCAAAAAATCACGAGCAGAGATGAACATGCCTGGTTTTGGCTTACGACAATCACAATCTTGTTTGTATTCGCCGATACCGTGTTCAGGATGGTGAGGACAGTAATAGATGCCATCAAACTCAACACCGTTGTCGGAAAAGTTCCAGTCCATCCATTGAGTCAAAGAAATGAAACGATCTTCGCTGAATTTACCACGTGCAATGCCTGATTGATTGGTCACAAGCACCAACAGGTAGCCTTTATCTTTCAGCGCTTTCGTCGCTTCAAAGACACCGTCAATGTACTCAAAATCATGTTCGTCATGAACGTAGCCATGGTCAACGTTGATCACGCCGTCACGATCGATAAAAACAGCAGGTTTTGCCAAAACGTATTTCTCTATTTACTCGGTTTCATCAGATTATTACATACCTTATAAGCACTCACACTATCTAATTGGTATGAGGAAGTGACAAAACAGTTGATTTGTCACCCGAGAATCGGTAAATCTTGAATATCCCTCTTTTATATCCCGTTCCGCCAAACATCTTCTTGCTTTATTTCCTAACAAAACATCCATACTTTTAGACGTCTAGACGTAAAAATATCTATTGACTTACTACTGCTTAACCCATAGCATCAACTGAGAATTGAGATAGAGTTCAAAATTTACTCCTGTTAAAAGCCGTTTTTAACAGCGAAGTTCCCAGTATCTCTGTGCAGGTTGAAACATGATAGAAATTAAAAACGTCAATAAAGTGTTCTACCAAGGCAGTAAGGAAATTCTTGCCCTTAAGGACATTAACTTAAATATCGCGAAGGGCACCATCTTTGGTGTTATCGGCTCATCGGGCGCGGGTAAAAGTACTCTGATCCGTTGCGTGAATATGCTGGAAGCCCCAACATCAGGCTCCATCATTGTTGATGGCGTAGACCTGACCAAACTCAACAAGAAACAACTGGGAGAAACCCGCCGTAACATCGGGATGATCTTCCAACACTTTAATCTGCTATCGTCTCGCACCGTTTTTGATAATGTCGCACTCCCTCTTGAGCTAGCAGGCAAAGACAAATCTCAAATCACAACAAAAGTGACTGAGTTGCTTAAACTGGTTGGCCTTTCTGACAAGCACGAAAGCTACCCAGCAAACCTAAGTGGCGGTCAAAAGCAGCGTGTGGCGATTGCACGTGCTCTGTCTTCTGATCCAAGTGTTTTGTTGTGTGACGAAGCGACCAGCGCACTCGACCCTGCAACGACGCAGTCAATCCTAGAACTTCTAAAAGAAATCAACCGCAAACTGGATATCACGATTCTGCTTATCACTCACGAAATGGAAGTGGTTAAGAGCATCTGTCACGAAGTGGCGATCATTGGTGATGGTGAACTTGTGGAAAAAGGCACCGTGGGTGAAATCTTCGCTCATCCGAAGACAGCACTGGCACACGAGTTCATTCGCTCTACTTTGGATCTTTCTATTCCAGAAGATTACCAAGCTCGCTTACAAACTACGCGCGTAGAAAACAGCTACCCGTTGGTTCGCCTAGAATTTACTGGTGCAACCGTGGATGCCCCTCTGATGACGCAAATCGCTCGTAAGTACAACATCGACGTGAGCATCCTAAGTTCCGATCTGGACTACGCTGGCGGCGTGAAGTTCGGCATGATGGTCGCAGAACTGTTTGGTAGCGAAGAAGATGATAACGCAGCAATTGAATTCCTGCGTGAGCACAACGTGAAAGTAGAGGTACTTGGCTATGTCCTTTAATACGATTTCTGAATGGCTGAGCTTAAACAGCAACCTACTTTTGGGCGCAACGTGGGAAACCTTTTACATGGTGGCAGTTGCTGGCATCGTTGGTTTCGCGGTTGGCATCCCTCTTGGTGTAATTCTGCACACCACTAAAAAAGGTGGCTTGCTTGAAAACACCAAGCTAAATGGCGTTCTTGGCGCGATAGTCAACATTGGCCGTTCAGTGCCTTTCCTAGTATTGATGGTTGCGATTATTCCAGTAACTAAGCTGCTTGTCGGTACGTTTATTGGTACAACGGCAGCGATTGTTCCACTCACGATTGGTGCAATCCCATTTGTGGCACGTCTGATCGAGGGTGCTTTACTGGAAGTACCGACAGGCCTAGTGGAAGCAGCTCAGTCTATGGGCGCAACCCCAACTCAAATCATCACAAAAGTTCTGCTTCCTGAAGCAATGCCGACTATTGTTAACTCAGTGACCATTACCCTAGTAACACTAGTAAGCTATTCAGCAATGGCGGGGACGGTAGGCGGCGGCGGTCTTGGTGACGTAGCCATCCGTTATGGCTTCCACCGTTATGATGTCGTTATCATGGCCGTGACAGTCGTGATGCTAATTGTGTTAGTACAAATTATTCAGTCTATCGGTGATGCAATCGTACGCCGTGTAGACCACAGATAAGAATTGAAAATACCAATTATAAGGAGATAAAGATGAAATTTAGCCTTAAGAGTCTTTTGACTGTAGCCACTGCCGCTTCTGCACTTGTTCTAGCAGGTTGTGGTGATAAAGAAGTCGACGCAAACAAAGTAAAAGTTGGCGTAATGGCGGGTGCAGAGGCTCAAGTTGCTGAAGTAGCAGCAAAAGTTGCGAAAGAGAAATACAACTTGGATGTTGAGTTGGTGACGTTCACTGATTACGTTACACCAAACGCTGCGCTAGATGATGGCTCAATCGACGCAAACGCGTTCCAACACAAGCCATACCTAGACCAGCAAGTAACTGACCGTGGCTACAAGCTAGTAACGGCTGGCAACTCTTTCGTATACCCAATTGCGGGTTACTCTAAGCAAGTTAAATCGGTTGATGAGATCGAAGATGGCGCTCGTATCGCGGTACCAAACGATCCAACAAACCTTGGTCGTTCTCTTCTACTTCTTGAGCAACAAGGTCTGATCGAACTGCGTGATGGCGTTGGTCTACAAGCAACTGTACGTGACATCGTTGGTAACCCAAAAAACATCACTATCGTGGAGCTAGATGCAGCACAACTTCCACGTTCTCTTGATGACGTAGCGATTTCTATCATCAACACGACTTACGCAAGCTCAATCGACCTAACACCTGAGCGTGACGGTATCTTCGTAGAAGACAAAGAGTCTCCATACGTAAACCTAATCGTTGCTCGTGAAGACAACGTGCAAGCCGCTAACGTACAAAACTTCGTTAAGGCATACCAAACAGATGAAGTTTACGAAGCAGCGAAAGACATCTTCAAAGGTGGCGTAGTTAAAGGTTGGTAATCCCCTCTTTCTACAACACTTGAAACTTAAAAAGGGCGCTCATCGGAGCGCCCTTTTTGCATTTGTTTTCATTGCGGTTTTATATCGTTAAAACAGCTGAATTTCGTCTTGCTCAACCTTCTTTTGCTCCTGTTCTGGCTGCGTATCCACTTGCGGATGTTTAAACACATAAGGCGCTAAAAATGCAGTAAAAGGGATAGTAAGCACAATGCCTACACTGCCCGCTAACGCATTCACCACGGCGAGTCCTACCAACGGCATATTCATAAACTGGCTCGCTGGCATGTTAAGCCCCCACACCATCATGATGGTCGTCAATGAGCCGCCAGCAAACGCCAAGATCAAGGTGTTAGTCATGGTTCCCATGATGTCTCGACCAATGTTCATCGATGCTCTAACCAACTGCTTTGGCTTGAGTTTCGGATCAGTTTGTTGCAACTCCGCGTACGCCGATGCAATCGAAATCGCAACGTCCATAACAGCGCCAAGCGCAGCAACGACAATCGTCACGAACATCAACCAGCGAATGCCCATCTTCACCGACGTTAGATAAATAACGTCTTCGCCTTTGTCGAGGTAAATGCCCGACAAGTGCGCCATTTCGCCAAACCACTGTGCCATTACACCCGCAGCGATCACACCCAGTAACGTGCCGCCCATGGCACATAAACTCTTCCGGTTATAGCCAGAGACGAGAATAAAGCTGACCACGATGATCACCACCATCAATAAGATGCTGATCAACATCGGATTCCAACCTGCAAAAATACTCGGCACCAATACGCCAACGATCAAGGCGGCAGTGAAATAAAGAGCAACCATTGAGTTGATGCCCTCTTTCTTGCCAAAGCTCAGCAGCAGCGCGCAAAACAGCGCAAGCATCAGGTAAATCGCGTCTGATCGTTTGTGGTTATACGCCCAATAGACGGTGCCATTGGTGGTTTCACGGATCATCATGATGAAGGTATCGCCTTCACTGACATACACGTTGTGCTGGCGACTAAGAGGATTGGTGACTTCCACCTCTAAGCCTTCACTCTCTCCCTCAAGGATTTTTGCCATGAAGACTTGCTTACCTGTCATCACATCCGGCACGAGCGGATCTGGCGCAACATGGTTTGAGAGCGAACGCGTGACGGTCGCTTCAACAAACTCTTGTTGCTGACGAGATTTAGGACGGAAATCTTCACTCCACGAAGAAGAAAACTGGAAGATAAGCGTGGAGATAAGGGTAATCAGTAGGGTGAAACCCCATCGGTTATAGATTCTTTTGATCATGAAGCACTCTTCTACATCACTCACTCAAACCGGTTTTGTCTTAAGCGAGTAAAATTAGGCGCGGTAAACTACCGCGCCCACATGCAGGATTAATGAGTTTGATTACAACCTGCTATTTTCTCATCAAGGGTCGCCGCGTCTTTGTTAGGGTTAACAAAGTAGCTAGACGAATCATTGATGTTCACAGACTTAACAATCGCTGGGTACTTTGGGTTTTCCAAGTCAATCGAGACACAGATTTCCATGTTCTTCAATTGATCCCACAGCGCTTTGCCTTCGCCCTCACGCAGTGTCGTGATGTCACCACTTGGTAGGTATTGAGTGAATGACCAGTTACCCACGCTGCCACTGAAATCTGCCACGTTGATACCTTTGTTCTCTTCAACATACTCCGTCAGCATGTCGCGAATTGCGTACACTTGTTCATTCACTGAGTCATAGAACACATCGTCTTTGCTCGCCCAACCAAACTTCTGGATTTGCGAACCAAAGCGGTAGCTGTTCATCGCCACTTTGTAAGTCGCATTTGGATCGAACTGCTCGCCACCAATGCTGGTGATATTCACGCGGCTACCTTCATTAGTCACCGTGTTGTTTTCATCCAACTCTAGCGACGGTTTGCTTAGATCCACAGTGAACTCGATGTCACCATCAAATTGGTCGTATAGGTAAGCTGGCGCGCCTTTCTTAAACGACACCGTAATGTCACCCGGTTGATACTGGTTGAAGTAAGAGTATGACCACTCAATGAAGCGTTTCAGGTTTGCACCTGTCATCTCAACGCCAAGCAAGGTGTTATCGTACTTGTACAAGTTGGTCGATTTGCCTTTGGTGTACACTTCGCCATCGATCAGGTTAGATTGATCAGAGAACAGCGACGCAGCAGACACAACCGCACCATTACCTTCACCGACCGCATCTTCGATTTTCTGCATTTGGATTTGGTTAATCACGTCCATCAACGGTGTATCAACAACTTTCGCAAGGTGAATCGTCGAGTACAGACGCTCTGCGGTGTAGTTGTAATCCGTCGCTGTCGCTTCATCTGGAAAGCCAGTTGCGCTTGGTGTGAAGTCACCCGTTACACGACCAAGCTCACGAGTTGCGTCTTCAACCGAGATATCATGCACGTATTGGAATTTCGCTTGCAGCGCTTGCTCTTGTTCCACTTTCTTCGTACCGATGTTGGTCAATGTGGTGTCTTCCATTGTCCACTTATCATCAACTTTCTTCAGTTGAATCTCAGCTTTCGCAAGGTAAGCACCCCACTTGCCCGGCTCAATGATTTTGACGCTTTGCACGCGGTTGTCTTGGTTGTATTCACCAGACTTGGTTTTGTCTTCAATCAACGTATTTTCACCGCCGATTTCTGATGTTGATTTGCTGATTGGGGTAACCGTGCCATCAGCATTCACTTGCTCGATGTAGTTCGCGTGTTCGTGACCCGCTAAGATGACATCGAATTTATCCGCCATTGCTGACGCGATTTCGTAAACACCCACACCACCATCTTCTTGGCGACCAAGGTGAAGTGCACCAACAATCACGTCTGGATTGTATTTAGACACCAGTTGGTCAACCGCTTCTTTAGTGGCATCCAATTCGTTCTCAAACTTCAAACCCTTGAAGTGATCCGGCGCAGACGCTTCCCAGTTCGGGACGTTCGATGGCGTTAGACCAACGATCGCCACTTTCACGCCTTCCACTTCAAACATTTGGAACGCACGAATGTAGTTCACATCGTTGCTTTCCCATTTGATGTTTGAAGACAGTACCGCACCATTAAAATGATCGAGGTTGCGATCGACAAACGAACGCTCAAAGTTGAATTCATGGTTGCCAGGTACCCAAACATCAAAACCAAGAGAGTTCATACTCTCGACTACTGGGTGAGTTGGATCATCGTTGAATAGCTGCGCGGAGTTGCCCTGAACCGTATCACCGATATCAATCAGGATCATATTTGGGTGCGCCGCTTTTTGGTCAGCAAGCAGAGTCGCAATTCGCGTAATACCAGCGTCGTCATCTTCCGCATTCAATGCATAGTCAAAACCGAATAAACGACCATGTAGGTCAGATGTAGCCGCAATAGCGATGGTGACTTCATCCGCTTGTGTCGCTTCACCTTTCACAACCACATCAGGCGTGTTAGTCAGTGTTTTGCCTTCTGCGACTACAGGGCTGTAGTCCGATGGAACTTCTACGTATTTCGTATCGTCGTCATTGCAGCCAGCCATCAGGCCGACAACAGCAATACAGACGAGGCTTCGTTTAAATAATGTCATCACAATTCCTTCCAGATTATTTTTTTATATATATTTTCGGAAGGGGCCCTCTTCCCAAAACCTTAAAAAGGATATGGATGTTATTTTAATTTTTTGAGAAGCAAACGTTTCAATGCTTATAAAGCATGCAACTGAGTTACATTTTTCTTTGAATATGAACAAAGATCACAATCAAGGGGATGAGAGGAATGGTCAGTGAAAATGCTTTTTGAATCAATATATTGATAAAATCAATAATAGATAATTTTACTGATCAGGTTTGATTCATTTATATCGATAGAAAAAAGCTGGCATAGACGCCAGCTTTAAAGAATAGACTACTTGATGTGGTCCCAAGAGATGTTGGAGACAATTCGGCAATCGTCACACTTAAAGTAGAAAATGTCGTGCAGCGGTTCGTCGAGTAACCAGTCACCACCACATTTTGGACACTTGCGCGCTTTTTCCGCTTCAAGTGACTCACCACCGACGCGGTATTGGTAGTAGTACGTTGGAATCTTGGTGATGTATTCAATACGGCCACGCAAATCCCAACCACGGCGGAACAACACACTGTCTGAGTCGCAAATTTCATGCAGCGCAGCGTGTTCAGCGCGGCAACCACCCGCCATTTGGATTTCATCACACGCTTGCCATTCGGTTTGCCATTTCACCACCGCTTTATGGTCACCATTCAGTGTTGCCCCATTACGGTAAAGTGGAATTGGCAACAGCGTCTCACCACTGCGCAGTGGAGAGCAGGTATGCACGTAAGTGGTGTAAAGTACTTGCCAACTTGGAGTCTCTTCTTCAGCCGCTTCTTCTGAATTCAAATCACGACCCAACATGCGCATTTTCGGCGCAAGCAACGACGCTTCCGACAAACGATTCATGCACACTTTGACGAAATCAGAATGGTAGCGAGGATGCAAACTGTCTTGCTCTGGGCAAACGACGCGAACATAAAACTCGCCATCACCCATTACGATAGGAAATTCACGACCCAGAACTTGTCCGTTGTAACGCAGTGCGTCCATCAGACCATTAATCGCTTTATCTACGGCGCTTACGGTAGTGTTATCAAAACACTCAAATTGCAACTCAACAACGTACATGCTTACACCGCTGCCTCAAGTTTGCTTAGAAACTCGGTCAGTGTTTCAGCCAATACGTCACGTTTATCAGAACCCAAGCGCTCAAGAATCACATTACCCGTTAAGTTACAGATTGAAATCACATCCAGCTCGGCATCAGTCGCTGCAATAAATACCGTCGGCTTTAGTTTTAGACGACGCTGAGTCACCAGGTGACCAAGAATGTTCTCTTGCAGACGAGTAAAGTCATCGTCACTCCAAACTTGCAGCAGTGTCAGTTCATTGCCTTGCCAAGTCGCGTCCATATCAGCACTGTATTGCGAACCATAGAAAAGCTTAATGTCTTCATGCAACGTCAATTCAATTGCATTCTCAACGTTGGTGAAGTCTGCCATCTCTTCACGTGGAACCGATTTCCACAAAACGACCTCATCGCGTTTCTCTTCTACACATGGAGAAACAAGATCAGCAAGCTCTTCACTGCGTGGCAGTTCGTTGTGTTTGTCTTGCCAAGCTTGTTGGTAGCGCAGGCTAAAATCCTGTAGAGCCTGAGGAACGGTTTGGGTCATGAAGGTCTCCTGGTTTGTTTTTATCAGGTTGCGGTATCTGCCGGATGGCAATTAATCAGCGGATTCAGTAAAATTCTCGCCATTCTAATCGAAAATGACCACAAAGTATGAGCAAATATTCTGACGCTAAAGAGCTTGCTGGCCTGACTCTGGGTAAAAAGACCGAGTACGCAAACCAATACGACGCGAGCTTGCTGCAACCTGTTCCTCGCAGCTTAAACCGTGACGACCTTGAACTTGGCGACAGCCTCCCGTTTATGGGCCACGACATTTGGACGCTGTACGAGCTATCTTGGCTAAACAGCAAAGGCTTGCCTCAAGTTGCGGTTGGCGAAGTGTACATTCCAGCAACTAGCGCAAACTTGATTGAGTCAAAGTCGTTCAAACTGTACTTAAACAGCTACAACCAAACGCGTTTCGCTACTTGGGAAGAAGTGACTGAGCGTTTGACGCAAGACCTATCGGCATGCGCAGGTGAGCAAGTACTTGTGGAAGTAAACCCAGTAACTCATTACACCAACCAACCTATCGTGACGATGGAAGGCGAGTGTATTGACGCTCAAGACATCGAAATCACCAGCTACGATTTTGATGCTGCACTGCTTGAAGGAGCTGCTGGTGATGAGCAAGTAGAAGAAATTCTTCACAGCCATCTACTAAAATCGAACTGTTTGATCACCAACCAGCCAGACTGGGGCAGCGTAGAAATTCGCTACCAAGGCGCCAAGCTTGATCGTGAGAAGTTGCTTCGTTACCTCGTTTCATTCCGTGAGCACAACGAGTTCCACGAGCAATGTGTTGAGCGCATTTTCACTGACTTGATGAAGTACTGTCAGCCAACAAAACTGACGGTATTTGCACGTTACACACGTCGTGGTGGTTTGGATATCAACCCTTACCGTTCAACGGAACAAGACAAGCCCGCGCACAATAACCGCATGGCGCGTCAGTAATCTGAGTAGAGAATCAAAAGTGCTTGAGTTCCACACTCAAAAACTAATTGCTTAAATACTCAAAAACGCCCAGCTATCTGTTGGATTGCTGGGCGTTTTTCTCTAATATTGTTTATTCAAAAACGACACAGTTCGAGGGAACGAAAAGGATGTTTTGGGACAGTTCGCGTCTATTAAGGCTGATTGGCTTTCTTTGCTTATTGTTAGCACAGCCACTTCACGCGACCATTTTATCTTCCGCTTTGCTCAATGAAGCTCAGCAATTGGCTGAGATCGAACCTTCACAAGCCAAACAAGCGGCCAAAAACTACCTATTGCAACGCGAGCTGACAGAACGTCAAGAGAACGGAAGCCCCTCTGCTATGTCTCGTGAAGAGACCGATCGCAGTATCCGCACGCCAAGCAGTACCATCGAAGCACACAAGATCATTGCCCAAGCCGATTACACCATGGGGAACATTCGTTCTGCTATCAATAACCTTGATGAAGCCGAACGTCTTGCCAAAGAATACCAATTGCCATACATGAATCTGGACGTGCAGCTAATGCGCAACCAAATGATTTGGATGTATGACAAAAACTACGCAGCCGCAGAAGAAAAACTCGATCAAATCGAAAAACAGATTGAAGACGCCAACCCTGTATTGCAACGCACCGACAGCGTGCATTATCGCTTGGTGATGCAGCGTGCGCTACTGGCAGCAAACAGTGGTGATAGCGTTAACGCCGACCGTTTATACGCACAAGCTAAAACCATGCTGAAAGATAACCGCTCGGACCTGATTTTAATTGATTACCACACCGCCGTAGGCGAATTTTATCTCAATGATAAAAAGTACAACCTCGCCCTTTCTGAACTGCTATACGGCTATTGGCAGTCAATCGAGAGCGACAGCGGTGCACGCTTAGCAAAAGTAAATCGTTTATTGGCGCGCCTGTTTCAAGAACGCCGCGTGTATGACAAAGCGATCGAGTACCTCTCTCAGGCCGCAGACTTTTACGATAGCTACCCAAGCTCACCGATTTTGGCCGACGTGCTAGAGCAAATGGGTGACATCTATTTCTACCAAGGCAAATTTAATCTGGCTTTAGTGCACTACTTCAACGTACTGGACCATGACAGCACAAGTAAGAATATCAACCGCATTATCAAGATCCGTTTGAGCTTAGCGGCAACCTATCTCCAGCTTTATAACTACGCATTAGCAGAGCAGTACCTTGACCGCTCTATGGATTTGCTTGCATACGCAGACCTACCACAACTAGAAGCGAAAGCGGCATTACTGCAATCGGGATTGGCTTACCACCAAAATGAAAGTAAAAATGTCATAAATAATGCGAAAAAAGCACTCGACCTGATCGAGAAGGCACCGGACGATACAGGCTTTATCAAACAGCAGTCTTACCGCCTACTGGGCTTGGGGTATGAGCAAGCAGGCGAATACCAACTGTCGTTACAAGCCTACAAAAAGTACACCAGTCTTGTGCGATTAGAGCAAAAGCAACTTAACCAAATCAGTGAGGATGCCTTTCGCCAGCAAAAAGAGTTTGCCGAACAAAGCATTCATTATGTCGGCCAAGCGGACAAGCTTGCACAAGTTGAGATGGAACATCGCAAGTTCCAAAAGATTTCATTCGCCCTGTTCATTACTGTGCTGGTGATGTTCTTATTCATCATGCGTCGTGGTGTGATCATGCAGCGTCAAACATCACAAATCGACAAGCTACGTAATGATCTCTTCACCCACTCGCGTTCGCGTCTACGTAACTTACGTATGTTGAACGTGAAACTGTCGCGTTCGTTGAAGAAATCGAGCGATACGTTTGAACAGTGGCAAATGGGCGAACTGATCCACGAGCCCCTCAACGACCGCCTACGCTTTGTGATGATCGACTTACCATTCTTACGAAGTATGTACGTACAACACGGCTACAAAGCTGGTTTGGAACTAGAGCGGGCTTTTGGTGAGTTCTTGGCAGAACGTATCCAGAAACCAACACGTTTGTACCACTTCTCAGATGCAAACTTACTGTACATCGAACCCAATGCTGATCGCGATGCTTCTGCGGAAGCCACATTCAACAAATTCCAAAGTTGGGTGGATGAGTTTGCGGCCAAACACCATGTGAATCGCACGATTCGTATGGGTATCAGTGATTACCCATTCTTGCCACGTGCCTACACCGCCATTAATGATGAAGAACTGCTCGACTTATTATTGCTCGCTACGCACATTGCCCGTGAGGTCAGCTTAAAAGATAAACACAGCCATTGGGTGTTCTTGAAGGCGATTGATAACGCGCCCGCCGCAAGCTTTGCAACCGGTAACATAAGAACCGCTTGCCAACATGCCATCAACCAAGGGCTAATAAAGATTCATTCTTCGTACAAGAATGAGGACGACATCAAAAAAATATTAAAAAACGGATAATTAACCAACGGTTGAGCATAATCAGTGATGACGCTATAAAGTTTTTTGTTATTATCAAATAATCGTCAGTAGTACATGGACTTAACCGTAGTCACTTCATGGGAATCTTGGAATCCGATATTCAGTCGCAGCTTCATCAGCTGAGTTGTCAACTTGACCAACTCAGGCTGACTCATCGTGATACTTCGCTCAAATTTAAACGTGAGCAGCAAGTTCTGAAGCGAGTTGTGGCATCATTGTCTTCTGCTTGTCAGGGTTCAAACTCTCAAGTAACCAACTACCTGCTCGAAATTCAGCAAGAACTCGAACATCAAAAAGATGTCAGCGCGCTGATCCCTCGTTTAGCAGTGCTAGAAAGAATGCTCAAACAGCAGTCTAAGGCGATGGAAAAACAAAACGGCTATCTCGACGAACAAATCAAACACAGTGGTGAGACGCTTCAGCGCATCACAGGTTTGCCTGCGCAGCTAAAACGCGAACTGCGAAATCTCATGAGCTTTTCTGAAGTTCATGCGGGTAAAAAAGTTGACCAAGCAACCAAGCTACTGAGCATTTATGAGCGTGCGCTCAAGATCATCACATCCAACTCACGCCTTAACCTTGGCGAGCTAGAAAACGGGCCAGATAAATCACAACTGGAATGTTTAGCCAGCGACCTCCAGCACACGATTACCGAGCTCGACTTTGAAGGCGAATCGGGTGATCAACTGTTGGATATCCGTGCCAAACTACTTTTGGGTGTGAACGCTGAGTCACTGATTGAGCTGACGTTAAATACGCTTAAACTGGTCGTCGAAGCCACTAAGTACGAGCGTAAATCATCAGAACAGTTCCTAGAGCAACTCAATACTTCGCTTTCAAGCAATCTGAAAACTGTTCATCAGAACGTCGATCAGCATCAAACCTACTTCGAACATCGCCAAGAATTGAATTCAGAGATGACTACCTTGGTGGAACGCAGCCAAGAATCTCTGGAACATGCACAAGATCTCGAAGAGTTGAAAGGTGAAGTATCACCATTGCTGGCCAAGATGGCCTCTTTGACTGAGCGCTTAAGAATGACCGAAGAGCGCGAACAAGCCCTTCAAGAACGCTTAAGCTACAGCAAAAACCAGCTTGAAGCCGTCTTTGAATCAACGCAAGATTATCGTCGTCGCTTGGAAGATCAAGCACAGCGCATGCTGCTAGACCCATTGACCAAGGTATATAACCGCGCGGCTTTTAATGATCGTTTAGAGTTAGAATATCGTCGTTGGATTCGCTCACAACAAAACCTTCGTGTTGTACTGTTTGATGTCGATAACTTCAAAGCCGTTAACGACAGCTATGGCTACACTGCTGGCGACAAAGCATTGAAGATTATTGCTCGCACCATGAGCAAGCGCATCGCCGATACCGAAACCGTCGCTCGATTTGGCGGTGAAGAGTTCATCATGCTTATCCCTGAGCAATCAGAAGAATACACGCTTGAATTGATGAAGCACATTCAGCGTGATATCAGTAAGTTGCCATTCAAGTTCCGCGAACAAAACATCATGATTACGCTGACGGCGGTTTCCACTTCCTTCAAAGAAGCAGACAACCCTGAGTACGTCTTAGATCGTCTTGGTAACATGCTAAGAGATGCCAAGCAGCGTGGTAACAGTCAGGTGAACTGGAACTAAAAAGCGTTCAAAAAACAACCAAACGAACGCTTTTTACGTGCTGTTTTGTCATATTGCCTCAAATTTTCAACGAGTTATCACGTTTCTCCCTTATCAGTCTGCTAAGCTGTTTAAACGCTATAAAACAAAGTCTGCCAACCACTGAGTAAAACGATACGTATAAACTGACAGGTGAGTTGGTTTCTTCCCTCAAAAGAATGCATTAGCAAGGAGGCCTTATGATTACCCATATAAGCCCCGCAGGTAGCATGGATTTGCTATCCCAACTGGAAGTTGAACGTCTTAAGAAAACCGCATCGAGTGAGTTATACCAACTCTATCGTAACTGCACGCTCGCGGTCCTCAACTCCGGCAGCCACACCGATAACTCAAAAGAGCTATTAGACAAATACCTTTCATTCGATGTGAACGTGGTTAGACGTGAGCGCGGCATCAAGCTTGAATTAGCGAATCCGCCTGAGCATGCATTTGTCGATGGCGAAATCATTAAAGGTATTCAAGAGCATCTATTCTCTGTTCTACGTGACATCGTGTACGTGAACATGCACTTAGCGGACAACCAACGCCTTAATCTTACCAATGCTACGCACATTACCAACCTTGTATTTGGCATTCTGCGCAATGCGGGCGCCCTAACTCCGGGCATCGAGCCAAATCTTGTCGTGTGTTGGGGTGGCCACTCAATCAATGCAACCGAATACCAATACACTCGCGAAGTAGGTAACGAGCTTGGACTTCGTGAGCTGAACATCTGTACAGGCTGTGGCCCTGGTGCAATGGAAGGACCAATGAAAGGGGCAGCGATTGGTCACGCCAAACAGCGTTACACTGAGCAGCGCTACCTTGGTTTGACAGAGCCTTCAATCATTGCTGCAGAGCCACCAAACCCTATCGTGAATGAACTGGTGATCATGCCAGACATCGAGAAGCGTCTCGAAGCCTTTGTACGTATGGCGCACGGCATAGTGATCTTCCCTGGTGGTCCGGGTACGGCAGAAGAGTTGCTGTACATCTTGGGCATCATGATGCACCCAGATAACGCCGACCAACCAATGCCAATCGTGCTAACGGGTCCAAAAGAAAGCGAAGCTTACTTCCGCTCAATCGATGCTTTCATTGCAGATACGCTGGGTGAAGAAGGCCAGAAACACTATCAAATCGTTATTGATGATCCGGCCGAAGTCGCTCGTATCATGAAGCGTTCGATGGAGGATGTTCGTCAACACCGCAAAGAAAAAGGCGATGCCTACAGCTTTAACTGGTCAATGAAGATCGAACCAGAATTCCAATTGCCTTTTGAGCCAACTCACGATGCGATGGCAAGCCTAGATTTGCACTTGAATCAGCAACCACAGGTACTGGCTGCGAGCTTACGTCAGGCTTTCTCTGGCATTGTTGCGGGTAACGTAAAAGCAGAAGGCATTCAAGAAATCGAACGTCATGGTCCATTTACCATCAACGGCGATCCCGTGCTAATGAAGAAGCTGGATAAGTTACTGAAAGACTTTGTTGAACAACACCGCATGAAACTACCAGGCGGAACGGCCTATGAGCCATGTTACCGAATTGCCCATCAGGAAAATGGTGGTCGATAGATAACTCAGCTTTGGTTACACTAGGGGCATTACGCCCCTTTTTTATTGCTAAGTCATTATGTCTATTCATCTTGTTATTATTGATGCCCTAAACCTGATTCGTCGCGTGCACTCTGCACAACCCGATCCGACCGACATAGCAAGAACCATCACGACGACAGGACGAACGCTAACTCGCATCCTTTCTGAAGCTCAACCTACGCACATCATCGCGGTGTTTGATCATCATGAGCAAGATAGAGGCTGGCGCGCTGAAATTCTTCCGAACTACAAGCAAAATCGTAAACCTATGCCAGAGCCGCTAATGCGGGGATTGGATGCCATCCAACAAGCTTGGTGGGAAGAAGGCATTGATTCACTATTGTCTGAAGGCGATGAGGCCGATGATTTAGTCGCAACACTGGCAACTAAAGTGGCGAGCCACGGCGAAAAGGTCACGATTGTCTCGACCGACAAAGGCTACTGCCAGCTGCTCTCCCCGACTCTTCAGATCCGAGATTACTTCCAACACCGTTGGCTCGATGAACCGTTTATCGAAAAAGAGTTTGGCGTAAAACCATCTCAGCTCGCGGATTATTGGGGTTTGACAGGAATCAGCTCAAGCCAAGTTCCGGGTATTCCGGGTGTTGGCCCTAAAGCAGCCAAAGAGATCTTAACTCAATTCGAAGACATTGAAGCCGCTTACGCTAGCGAAGAACTGGTACCGAAATATCGTAAGAAGTTTGATGAACATATTGAGTCGGCGCGCTTATGCAAACGTGTAGCAGCACTTAAATGCGATATTGAACTAGGTTTCAACCTACAAGACATTCGCTTTACCGGACCAAACAAAGCGGAATAGCCATCGACTTCAAACACTAAAAAAGCGCCTATTGCAGGCGCTTTTTTGCTTCTACTCTATCGCATATCAACGCGTAGATTAATGCGGAGAAATGTTCGATAGGCACTGAATGTGAATCGTGATTTCTTCACGGTCGTGGTACAGGTGCTTAGCTTGCAGCTTGAACTTCACCTTGTTCTCAATCAGGAACATTTTTAGGTTTTCCAAATCTTGCAGTACTTCGTCGTAGCGACCTTTCATTGGCAGTTTCAGGTTGAAGATGGCTTCTTTTGCCCAACCTTTCAGTAACCACTGTCCCATCAAGTGAGCAACGCGTGCTGGCTTCTCAATCATGTCACATACAATCCAAGTCACGTTCTTGCGGTCTGGTTCAAACTTAAAGCCATCCACCATGTGGTGCTTAATTTGTCCCGTTTCCATTAGACTGTCTGCCATCATGCCGTTATCGACACAGTGAACGAACATCGAACGCTTCACCAATTGGTAAGTCCAACCGCCTGGACACGCACCGAGATCTACGCCCCACATGCCTGGTGCTAAACGCTCATCCCACTCTTCGCGAGGAATAAACACGTGGAACGCTTCTTCTAGCTTCAAAGTAGAACGACTTGGTGCATCTGCAGGGAACTTCAAACGAGGAATGCCCATGAAGAACTGAGAGTTGTTACCTGGGTATGAGTAACCTACGTAACAATGACCAGGAGCCACAAAGCAAATATGCAACACAGGCTTCTTCGCATTGTCTTTGTTCCACATCAGACCTTTACCACGCATCGCTTGACGCATTGGTACCGTGAACTTACGGCAGAACTTCAATAGCTCTTTCGCTTCGTTGGTGTCTGGGGTTTCAATACGTAGATCACCACAACGTGGGAATTCTTCCATTTCAGACAGTTCAGCAAGAATTGGACTGATACGGTCTTCGCTTGGCAGAGCTTCAAATTCAGCAGCAACGGCAAACATTTGGCGAGCAAAAATCAATGCGCTGAAATCTAGACCTTTCGCTAGCTTATCTGCGTCTCCATCTTGGTAACACTCGAAGACAACATAACCTGAATTTTTCTTCACACGAGGGAAGCCATACACTTCAAGTTTTGTTGCTTTGTCCTGAATTTCACCAGCACACTCTTTCTCAAAGCCAGAACGGCAATAGAGCATTAGTTGTTTCACTTGGAGACCTCTTTGATATTAAACGCAGCAAAAAAGAACAAACACCAACCGATCATGAACAAGAATCCTCCCATAGGGGTGATTGGTCCAAACCACTTGATACCTGTCAGCGCCAGCGCGTAAAGACTGCCGCTAAAACAAAAGATGCCGATGATAAAGCAAATCGCCGCGATGAAAAAATACTTTTGTGCTTTTTGTCCCAAATTTAGTACGAGCAAAATGGCACAAAGCGCGATAGCCAAAGTATGGATGAATTGGTACAAAACACCGGTCTCAAACACACCGAGTAAATAAGGCGAGAGCGTTGCTTTTAAACCATGAGCAGCAAACGCTCCTAGCGCAACAGAAGTTAAACCAGAAAGTCCTGTAAAAGAAAGTAACCACTTACTTTTCATTGGATACCTCTTTAATAAATGTCGCTAATTGCTCTACCGTCAAGGCAATATTGCCTTCTTCCGTAAAGCCGGAACGTTTACGAGGCTTGAATCCATGGTCGCCATCGGGCAAGAAACTCACCGTTACTTGGTCAGAAAGAGCAAAGCCATCGAATTCTTCTCGCTTGCCAAAGGTATCTCGCTCCCCTTGTAAAATAAGCGTCGGCTTATTGATCGTCGCGAGATGCTCACCTTTGTACTTTTCAGGTTTGCCTGGCGGATGGAACGGAAAGCCCAGACACGCAACGCCTGCTACTAGGTTATTGTCTGCAAGCAGGCTCGACATACGGCCACCCATCGATTTACCACCAATGACAATAGGCTGTGAAGTAAAGTGAGTGATCACTTCTTCATATGCTTCCAGTAACTTTGGCGCACGATCTGGCGGACGTTTTTTACCATCTTCTGCTCGCTTAACCATATAAGGGAAATTAAAACGCACCACACGAATACCTTGCTCAACTAATCCTTTGGCTACAGCAATCATGAAGTCATGCTCCATACCGGCACCTGCGCCGTGAGCAAAAATAAACAGTGGTCCGTTCTCAGGCCCTTCAGCTATCCAATGGCTCATCTAGTACTTCCTCTTGTTCTTTTCGTGCGGTCGCCAACATCCAATCCCTGAACGTCGCGATACGTCCCATATCCGCTTGTTGTTCGTGACACACCACGTAGAAGGCATTCTTAGAAACCAGCACCTCATCAAATGGTGCAATCAAGCGTCCCGCTTCCATTTCAGGTTTAGCAAGTACGTTGTTTCCTAGTGCAACACCTTGCCCATGCGCCGCCGCCTGCAACACCATGGTTGAGTGGCTGAAGATTGGACCATGGTTTACGTTGATACCTTCGATATTTTGTTGGCGAGCAAACTGCTTCCAATCTTTACGAGAAGTATCGTGTAACAAGGTGTGTAATTTAAGGTCACTTAGAGATTCTAATGGTTTGTTACCTAAAAGTAACGATGGTGAACAAAGTGGGATCAAAAACTCTTGGTAGAGTTTATCGGCACGCAAACCAGGCCAATTTCCACGACCATAATAGATAGCTACATCAACATCATCAGTCAGTGAACCTTCATCCATATCCACCGCTTTAATGCGCACATCAATGTCTGGTTCTTGCGCGTTAAAATCGGCTAAACGAGGCACTAGCCATTGGATGGCAAAACTCGGTGGCAAACTGATGGTTAACGCACCTTTTTCACTACGTTCCAATACCTTATCGGTCGCTTCAGCAATGGAAGTGAAGATATCTTTAATGTCTAAAAAGTAACTTTGCCCTTCTTCCGTCAGTAATAACGAACGATTACGACGACGGAAAAGTTTCAGCGATAAGAACTCTTCTAACGCTTTAATTTGATGACTCACTGCGGCTTGAGTAACAAACAACTCTTCAGCAGCACGGGTAAAACTAAGATGGCGAGCAGCCGCTTCAAAAACGCGAAGCGAATTTAACGGAGGCAATCTGCGAGACATTATGGGACCTCAAGTAGGATTAGTTTTTTTAATCTGAAACATTATAAAATGTCCGTTGCCGAACAGCCAGATAAATTCTATATTTCATCCCGCAACACGAGCCTGAACGGCTTGATTCCATTTGTGAATCAATTGGCTTCGTTGTTGCGATGTTGTGTTTGCAAACTCGTATTTCGAGTTCGGTAGAATTCTACCATGATGTTTTGTCCACACTCCCTGTGACAAAACATATACTTCCTGTATTTATTTTGACCTGTCTGTCAAATTTCTTGCACCGCCTAATTAGGCGGTGTTTTTTTATCTAGACCATCCACATTTCTTCTTTTATAAAAAATTGGCATCAACGTCACTTTTCATCCTCACTTCGGATTATCTATCGTTATATCAATACAAATTTCGAAACGTGTGATTTAACGCAATACTACCACTTTAATACACTCCATTTTGCGCGCGCTAAAACGAAAAAAGCGCAAACTGATTTCTCAATTTGCGCTTTTGTGATCTTCTGTTTTACAACGATTCTATGGGCGGTAAACCTTCACGTTGTTGAAACCTTGCTCCTGCAAGTACAATGCCTGTAGACGGCTCATCACACCGCGGTCACAGTACAGAAGGTAAGTCTTAGATTGGTCTAAGTCTCCGAACTGAGTACCTAGCTTGTAGAATGGAATGTGCTTAACGTCCACACCATCGATTTCTAATGGATTATCGTCTTCCTCTTCAGGACTACGAATATCCAAAACGATAGCGTGCTCTTCTACAGCTTGAACCTGCTCTACTTCTGGTGCTGCTTGCTCAGACTCTTTTGCGATATCACGAATGTCCATCACGCGAGCTTCTTGCACAACTTGCTCAAGAATCGCAAAGTCAAACTTCTCTTCTTCCGCGTTCAGTCTGCCCTTTACCGCTTTCACTGTTGGCTTCTTAGAGATAACACCACAGTACTCAGGCATCGTCTTAGCGAAGTCTTCAGTACCAATGTCACGCGCTAGGTTGATGATGTCTTCTTTATCCCAGTTGATAAGCGGACGAAGAATCAGGGTGTCAGTCACATTATCGATATGACGCAAGTTAGTCAGTGTTTGGCTTGATACTTGGCCTAGAGCTTCACCCGTAACCAATGCTTCGATCTTAAACTTCTCTGCCACCATACCAGCGGCACGCATGAACATGCGCTTCAAGATCACGCCCATTTGGCCGTCGTCGACTTTTTCTAGGATTTCAGCAACTACTGGTTCGAAATCAACAGAGATGAAGCGAACTTTTGCAGAAGAACCGTATTTGTTCCATAGGTAATGAGAAACCTGCTTAACGCCGATCTCGTGTGCTGGACCACCTAGGTTAAAGAAACAGTAGTGAACTTTTGAACCACGCTTGATGTGCAGGTAACTTGAAACACCAGAGTCGAAACCACCAGAGATCAGGCTTAGTACGTCTTCTTGTGTACCTAGAGGGAAGCCGCCTAGGCCTTTGTGACGAGCCAACACTTGGTTTAGCTTGTCATTGGTTACTTCAACGTTAATCGTTACGTCTGGCTTGCTTAGCTTAACACGAGCACTTTCTACCGCTTGGTTAAGACCGCCACCTACGTAACGCTCTAGTTCAATAGAAGTAAAATCATGTTTACCACGGCGTTTAGCACGCACGACGAAAGTCTTACCTTCGATCAGTGAACCGCTTAACTCCAACACTTGCTCGTAAATATCGTGCAAGTCTTTGAACTCAGTTTGCTTCACCTCAAGAACATGGTGGATACCAGGGGTATGAGTCAGAACTTCTAAAACTTCAGCGTGAAACTCGTCACTCTCAGAGGTCACTTCAATGTGATCACGACGGTTGAATACCGCGACAGATTCCGTACGGCTCTTAACGATGTTACGAATGTTGCACTCTAAAATCTTTGTGAAGCGCTTACGCACAGATTCACTTTTTACAAAAATTTCTGGATGGGGCTTTACAATAAATTTCATAGTCTAGTTCGCAGGTTAGTTTCGCAATCAACAATGAGTGATACTCCGCACTAGGTGTTCATACGTAAAAATATCGCGCATGTCACACTCAAACTTTTGAGCTCACTTTTAAAGGCGCAAGATTATACACCCAAGCGAAATGGAATGACAAAAAAAGCGAGCTTGACGCTCGCTTTAGTATAAGAATAAATACTCGGTTATTGAATTACCGGCACTTCTTCGCTGTAGAGTGGTTCACCTTGCATGATGCTGATTTCGACGCGGCGGTTAAGCGCTCGGTTCGCATCCGAATCATTTGGTGCCAATGGCTCAGTATCCGCCATACCACGCACGCGTAAGCGTTGATGCGAGAAGCCTCGTACTTTCTCCATTTCTTGAGCAACCGATACCGCTCGTTGCGACGACAGGTCCCAATTGGAGCGATACAGCTCAGAATCCAACGGTTGGTTATCCGTATGGCCAGAAACTCGTACGATGCCCGGTACATCTTTCACCAACTCCGCAATCTGACGCACCAGCGGTCTAAACTTCGGCTGGAGGAACGCAGAGCCTTCAGGGAATGCCCCTTTCTCTCGCATTCGAATCACGATCTGTTGGCCAAGGTTTTCGACCTCTATTGCTCCTTGCTCAATCTCACGCTCCAACGCTTTCTTGATACTTTCCATCAAGGTATCCATCTCTTGCGAGGTTTGCTCAGACTGCTGTTGTTGCATGTCTGATTCCGCTGATTGGTTGTTTTGCGTTGACGTTTCTGGTGATTGACCACCGGTTAACTTCCCTTGGTCACGCTTAGTGCCACCAGCTCGGTCAGATTCCCCTTCATGAAACTCCAACGTCTGCTGAGTGATGTCCATGGTCTGCTGCATGATGACATCAATCGGTGTTGGCTCTGGGCGACCTGGTCTGAACTCTTGCGCAATAATGCTGGTGCCTTTAGGTATGTCCTTAACCTCAAGTTGGTTCTGAACACCAAAAGCAAATTTCATAGAGCCAGCGATCTGTTTGAACTTCAGTACGTCCATTTCCGAGAACGAAAGTAACAATACGAAGAAACACATCAACAAGGACATCAAGTCAGCGAACGTCCCCATCCATTGGGGGAGGCCAGGTGGCGGACAATCACATTTGTTATCTTCATCCATTAGATGACCTCCAGATTACTCGTCAATCTCAAGGACGCGTTTGCCCTCGTTGAGGTAGTTCTTCAGATAGCTATCGATAACACGTGGGTTCTGACCATCTTGAATTGCGAGTACACCGTCCATAATCAAACGACGGTTGAGTGTTTCTTGATCGCGGCGTAGTGAAAGCTTGTCCGCAATTGGGAAAAACACCATGTTAGAAAGAATTGCACCGTAAAGAGTGGTTAAAAGTGCAACGGCCATCGCAGGGCCGATCGCTTTTGGATCATCCATATTTGAAAGCATGGCAACCAAACCAACCAAGGTACCGATCATACCCATTGCCGGAGCGACATCACCGAATGCTCGAAAAACACCCGTGCCTTGCGAGTGGCGCTCATCGGTCAGTGCAATGTCTTTTTGCAAAGCAGCACGCACCACATCCGCATCATGCCCATCCACCAGTAAGTCGATGCCCTTTTGCATGAAGCTATTATTAATCTCCATCTCTTCCAATGCTAGGAAGCCACCTTTACGCGCTGCGTCTGCCATTTCTACGATCTTAGCAATCAGATCTTCTGGCTCGTCCGATTTGAACATGAACGCTTTGCCCGCAATTTTGGTCGCGCCGAAGAATTGCCCCATGGTGAACTTCATCAATACTACAAACGTTGAACCACCAACGACGATTAGGATTGAGGTGACGTCTACGAACATGCCAATGCTGCCACCAAGCACCATCGCCATAATGACGAATGCAAAACCACCAATCAAACCTATTAGGGTTGCTAAATCCACAAAGCACTCCTCACGCTATACTCAAACATTGCCCAGTCAGGCGAATTATTACTTGTATCGACAACTAGAGCAGAATTTTTAGAAAAATCTTGGTTAATACATCACAAAAAGATCGTTAATACCTTAACTTATTAATGGTCTTCGTCTCATCAGACCCGTTGAACGCTAAATTTGTGACAATTATATAAGGTTAAATTTGACCAAGTTACTAGGCTAAGGTAACTTGCGTGCATTCTATTAGAGGCTTGATTAAGGCAGATAAAAGATGGCGGTTAAGAAACCAGAAAACATGACCTTTGAAGCAACCATCGATGAGCTAGACAGCTTGGTTGATCAACTAGAGAACGGTGACCTTGCTCTAGATGATGCTCTACGTAAATTTGAACGTGGCATTGCACTCGCTCGTGCTGGTCAAACGAAACTGAGCGACGCCGAACATCGCGTTAGCATTCTTCTAAGCGAAGATGATGAAGCACCACTGAGTGACTTCAACCCTGAGTCAGAATAATAAATCAGTAGTGAGCAATGTGATGCAAGAGACATTGACGTCTTATCAACAAAGAAATAACCAACAGTTAAATCAATGGCTTGAGCAATTACCTCATCAAGAACAGCCGTTGATTCAAGCCATGAAATACGGCCTACTCCTCGGCGGTAAACGTGTTCGTCCCTTCCTTGTTTACATCACTGGTCAAATGCTGGGTTGTGAACCTGAAGACCTAGATACACCGGCTTCTGCGATTGAGTGTATCCATGCCTACTCTCTTATCCATGATGATCTACCTGCTATGGATGACGACGACCTGCGCCGTGGACAACCGACTTGCCACATCAAATTTGATGAAGCGACAGCCATTCTGACCGGTGACGCACTGCAAACCCTCGCATTTACGATCCTTGCAGAAGGCGAACTGAATCCGAACGCAGAAAGCCACCGTATAAAGATGGTGCAAGCCCTTGCACAAAGTTCTGGTGCGAATGGCATGTGCGTTGGTCAAGCATTGGACTTAGGTGCAGAAAATCGTCGAGTGTCTCTCGCAGAATTGGAAGAAATTCATCGCAATAAGACTGGTGCACTGATTAACTGTGCCGTAAAACTAGGCGCACTTGCCGCTGGCGATAAGGGCCTAGAGGTTATGCCTCACCTTGAGCGCTACTCTAGAGCGATCGGTCTGGCGTTTCAGGTTCAAGACGATATTCTTGATATAATTAGTGATACAGAAACATTGGGTAAGCCTCAAGGTTCAGACCAAGAGCTAAACAAGAGCACTTACCCATCTTTACTGGGGTTAGAGGGAGCTATGGAGAAAGCTCACACTCTGCTGCAAGAAGCACTTCAAGCATTGGAGGCAATCCCATACAATACTCAGTTACTCGAAGAGTTCGCCCGATATGTCATCGAGCGCAAGAACTAACACTATAAGCGCGCATTTATATGACTCTTGATATTTCAAAGTACCCAACACTGGCGTTAGCAAATACACCGGAAGAGTTGCGTCTTCTTCCGAAAGAAACATTGCCAACTTTGTGCGATGAATTACGCACGTATCTGCTAAATTCAGTGAGTCAGTCTAGCGGACATTTAGCGTCTGGCTTAGGCACAGTAGAGCTAACCGTTGCTCTGCATTATGTTTACAACACCCCAGTGGATCAATTGATCTGGGACGTGGGTCATCAGGCTTATCCACACAAAATTCTTACTGGCCGTCGTGACCAAATGCCAACCATCCGCCAAAAAGGCGGCCTTCACCCATTCCCATGGCGTGAAGAGAGCGAATACGACACGCTATCTGTTGGCCACTCATCGACTTCTATCAGTGCAGCGCTCGGTATGGCAATCAGTGCACAAAAAGAAGATGAAGGTCGAAAGGTGGTAAGTGTTATTGGTGATGGTGCAATCACAGCAGGTATGGCATTCGAGGCCATGAACCATGCTGGTGACGTTCATCCTGATATGCTAGTGATTCTAAACGACAACGAAATGTCGATTTCAGAAAACGTTGGCGCATTGAACAACCACCTTGCTAAAGTCCTTTCTGGTAGCTTATACACCTCTATCCGTGAAGGCGGGAAGAAAGTGCTGTCTGGCGTTCCTCCAATTAAAGAGTTGGTTCGTCGTACAGAAGAGCACCTTAAAGGCATGGTTGTTCCTGGTACATTATTCGAAGAGCTTGGTTTTAACTACATCGGTCCTATCGACGGTCACGATGTTAACGAGTTAGTCAAAACGCTGAAAAACATGCGTGAGCTGAAAGGTCCTCAATTCCTGCACATCATGACCAAGAAAGGCAAAGGTTATGAACCAGCAGAAAAAGATCCTATCGGCTACCATGGAGTTCCAAAATTCGACCCATCACATAACAGTTTGCCGAAGAGCAGTGGCGGTAAACCGACCTTCTCTAAGATCTTTGGTGACTTCCTATGTGATATGGCCGCGCAAGACCCTAAGCTAATGGCGATTACGCCAGCGATGCGTGAAGGCTCTGGCATGGTTCGTTTCTCGAAAGAGTACCCAGAACAGTACTTTGATGTTGCAATTGCAGAGCAGCATGCTGTGACGCTAGCAACAGGCATGGCGATTGCCGGCGATCACCCGATCGTCGCTATCTACTCAACCTTCTTGCAGCGTGGCTACGATCAGTTAATCCACGACGTGGCGATCATGGATTTACCTGTCATGTTCGCTATCGACCGTGCAGGTCTGGTTGGCGCAGATGGTCAAACTCACCAAGGCGCGTTCGACCTTAGCTTCATGCGTTGTATCCCAAACATGGTGATCATGGCACCAAGTGATGAAAACGAATGTCGTCAAATGCTGTACACCGGTCATAAACACACTGGACCAAGTGCAGTGCGCTACCCTCGCGGCAGCGGCATGGGCACAGAAATCGAGCCAGAATTTACTGCACTTGAGATTGGTAAAGGCCGTGTGCTTCGTAAAGGCGAAAAAGTCGCGATTCTAAACTTCGGCACCTTCTTAGGTAACGCGCTAAAAGCGGCTGAAAATCTGGATGCAACCGTCGCAGACATGCGCTTCGTGAAACCACTTGATGAAGAATTGATTCGCCAGCTAGCGTCTGAGCACGATGTATTAGTCACGCTAGAAGAAAACGCAATTGCTGGCGGTGCGGGTGCGGGTGTGATTGAGTTTATGATGCAAGATAAGATCATCAAGCCTGTGCTAAATCTTGGCTTGCCTGATCGCTTTATTCCTCAAGGCACACAAGACGAACTTCATGAAGAACTTGGCTTAGACGCGAAGGGCATTGAGAAGTCGATCAACGAATATCTCGCGAAGTAAGTTAACGCAAACAAGCGCTAAAAGTAAACACCAAAAAGGGATGCCATGATGGCATCCCTTTTGTTTATCTGTCGATTGTTAAAGCGGTATGACTACATCCAACCTGCGTATTTCGCCACTAAGAACAGTGCGATACCCGCCATGATACCGGCCACGATATCATCAATCATGATACCCAAACCACCGTGAACACGTTTATCCAACCAGCCAATTGGCCATGGTTTTACCATGTCAAAGAAGCGGAACAAAATAAAACCAGTCAGCAACCACTTCCATTCCGTGACTGGGATATTTAGTGCTGGTACTAAGCTCATGGTGATCCAAAAGCCTGCAAACTCATCCCACACGATTGAGCCATGGTCATGAACCCCCATGTCATCTGATGTCACTTGGCAGATCTTAATACCAATAACACAAGAGATGAGTACTAATACGACATACAGTGGGAAGGGTAACTGCGCCAGTAACAAGAATAACGGCACAGCTGCCAACGTCCCCATAGTTCCTGGAACCACTGGTGATAAGCCGCTACCAAAACCCGTTGCCAAAAGATGCCACGGGTTCTTTAATGAAATCAGAGAGAGGGGATTGGTCATTTCCTTAAACCTATACTGCTAGTTGGTTTCAATCTTAGGCTAGAGCCTAGCTCAGATTATCTAAAGTGGTCAAAGCCACTGAGTTCCCAATCAAGAGGTTGATTGTTGTCGTGCAGCTCGAAGGTACCTTTTGGTCGAATTTGGCCAATGCACGTAAACTTACACCCAGCGTGCGACAACGCACTTTGCAATGAACCGTTGTTCTGCTCAGGCACAGTAAAGCACAATTCGTACTCTTCACCACTGGATAAAGCATACTGCTGTGCGCTTACCTTATCATCTAAAAATTGAACCAATTCTGGAGATATCGGCAGTTGGGACACATCTAAACTGACTCCAACATCAGAACGCTTAAGAATATGTTTGATATCAGAAATCAAGCCATCAGAAATATCAATTGCTGATGACGCTAACCCGACTAATGCTTGCCCAGCCAACACGCGTGGCGTACTGAGATAATGTGCTTTCTCTAACTCTGGGGCAGCTATTCGAGTACGTAATGTGTTATCAAGAACGACATCCAGACCAGCTTTGGCATCACCAAGGTTACCTGTCACATACACCCAGTCACCGACTTTTGCTCCAGAGCGAGTCAAAGCTTTGCCCTCAGGTACAAAGCCTTGCACCGTAAGCGTCAGGCTTAGTGGACCTTTGGTCGTATCGCCCCCAATAAGCTGAATACCAAAGTAATCAGCTAACTCAAAAAACGCATCACAAAAAGGGGCAAGCCATGCTTCATCTGGGTCTGGCATAGTTAACGCAAAGCTTACCCAAGCAGGTGTTGCACCCATTGCAGCTAAATCACTGATGTTTGACGCTAATGCTTTGTGCGCCACCCACGCAGGGTTAGCATCAGAAAGAAAGTGCGTGCCTGCCACCAGCGTATCGGTACTAATAGCAATTTGTACATTCGCAGGTGCTTTCACTAACGCACAATCGTCCCCCGCTGCTAGATGGACGTCTTTGCGCTGGCTTTGGCGTCCAACAAAGTATTTGTCGATAAGATTAAATTCACCAGACATAATTCACTTTCTTTTTGATGTAAAAGCTTTTGATACAAAAAAGGTCAGCATGTGCTGACCTTTTTAATAAAGAAATCGTTATTTCTTACGTACGTGTGGCGCCGCTTTATCTAGCACACCATTCACAAATTTGTGGCTGTCTTCTGCCGCGAATACTTTTGCAAGTTCAATCGCTTCATTGATTACCACTTTGTAAGGAACATCTTCGCGACGAGTCATCTCGTACATAGCAAGGCGAAGAAGAGCAAGTTCCATCATGTCTAGATCCTGCATTGGACGAGACACGTATGGACGGATTTTGCAATCTAGCTCTGAGTGGCTAAGTACAACACCGCTTAGTAGTTCACGGAAGTAAGCTACGTCAGTTTCTGGAGCAGCAAGTGCTGGCTCAGATGCATGAAGTTCTTCTTCATCGTATTTGTCACCAGACAAAAACTGTTCTTCAATCGTGGCAACATTGTCTTTAGTAATTTGCCATGAGTAGATCGCCTGTAGAGCGAATTGACGTGCGTTACGACGTGCGGCTGGTTTCACACTGGCCCCCATTAGGAATCAATTTCAGATAATACGTTAATCATTTCAAGTGCGCTTAGTGCAGCCTCTGCACCTTTATTACCAGCCTTGGTTCCTGCGCGTTCAATCGCTTGATCGATAGTATCAACAGTCAGTACGCCAAACGCTACTGGAAGGCTGTATTCCAGAGAAACTTGTGCAAGACCCTTGTTACATTCACTACAAACATAGTCAAAGTGTGGTGTACCACCACGAATTACTGTACCTAGAGATACGATAGCATCGTACTTACCAGTTTTAGCAACTCGTTGAGCAACTAAAGGCAGTTCTACAGCACCAGGACAACGAACAACAGTGATGTTGTCTTCGCTTACTTGTCCGTGACGCTTTAGTGTATCGATCGCACCAGAAAGTAGGCTTTCGTTAATAAAACTGTTAAAACGAGAAATAACGATAGCAATTTTTGCATTTGGCGCTGGGAAGCCACCCTCGATCACTTTCATAAGCCTTCCTTTAACTCTATTTTTAAGTGAAAATTGTTCATCAAGTGAGAATCGCCGGATTCTATCACAAATTTGTGAGCAATATCTAATGGAAATTAGAGACGAGTCACCAAGCCCTAGCCGTCAGCAGAATAAGCCGAAACTTGGCTAGGGGGAATCGTTCAGTTGTTATTCGCAGATGTATTCAACAACATTCAAGCCAAAGCCACCCAAGGCATGGTACTTTTTGTTGGTTGAAGAAAGCAGACGCATATCGTGCACGCCAAGATCCGCCAAAATCTGAGAACCAACACCTACACGACGTGATGTACCCTGCTTCTTAGCAAGAGTAGGTGCCTCGCCTTTGTCTTGCGATTCAAACATTTTTACACGATGAATAAGCAGATCGGTCGAGTCTTCATGACCAAGTACAACCAGAACACCCCCTTCTTCACCGATTCGCTTCATCGCTTTATCCAGCGTCCAACTTCGTTCTGCGTTACGATCACTGCGAAGCACATCGGTAAATACGTCTTGTAAGTGAACGCGAACTAACGGTGCATTCGCAGTTAAATCACCTTTACACATCGCGTAGTGTACTTGGTTATCAATCGTGTCTTTGTAAGTCACCAAAGTGAACTCACCGAATTCCGTTGGCAGTGCACACTCAGCAACGCGTTCAATCGTTGTTTCCGTGTTGTTGCGGTATTCGATAAGGTCTGCAATGGTACCTAGCTTTAAATCGTGTTTTTCAGCAAACACTTCAAGGTCCGGGCGACGCGCCATCGTGCCATCGTCGTTTAGGATCTCAACAATAACCGATGCAGGCTCTAGACCTGCAAGACGAGCCAAATCACAGCCGGCTTCTGTATGACCAGCGCGAGTTAGAACACCACCGTCTTGTGCTGCTAGAGGGAAGATATGGCCCGGTTGCACTAAGTCCGCCGCTTTGGCACTTGGCGCAACTGCCGCTTGTACAGTGCGAGCACGGTCAGCTGCAGAAATACCAGTGGTAACACCTTCAGCAGCTTCAATAGAAACCGTAAAGTTGGTGGTGTATTGCGCGTTGTTGTCTTGCACCATTGGCGGCAAGCCAAGGCTCTCACAACGAGTTTTTGTCATGGTTAGACAGATTAAGCCACGGCCATGCGTAGCCATAAAGTTGATAGCTTCCGGCGTAATGTGCTCGGCAGCCATGATCAAATCACCTTCATTCTCGCGGTCTTCATCATCCATTAGGATGACCATTTTGCCTGCGCGAATATCATCAATAATCTCTTGAGGCGTGCTGATAGGCATATTCTGTTTCCCGTTATTCAAAAATTTATTATTGCAGCAGCAATGCGTTTAACGTTTCGTTGAGTTACGTCTACTGGCTTTAGTCAGCAAAGCAGTTTGAAGCTAACCTTTATTAAGTCAATTAACCTGATAACGTTCTGTGATTGTGGTCGGTTTCGCTTACGCAAAACCATTTTGCTGCAAGAAGTCCATTGTAATACGTGATTCTTGCGGCTCTTCTTTTTGGCCTTGTAGCAAGCGCTCCATATAGCGAGCTAACACGTCCACTTCTAGGTTCACTTTACGGCCAACTTGGAACTGATCGATGGTTGTCTCTTCACTGGTGTGAGGAACAATCGTTAATTTAAATCCATTCTTACGTAGATCGTTGACGGTCAGACTAATGCCATCCACTGTGATAGAGCCTTTTTCTGCCACGTACTTACAGATTTCCGCTGGCATCTCAACCCAGAACTCAATCGCACGGCCAACTTGATTACGCTCAACAATCACACCGACGCCATCAACATGACCTGAAACGATATGACCGCCAAAACGAGTGGTCGGCAACATGGCTTTTTCTAGGTTCACTTTGTCGCCTACTTGATAAGCAGCAAAACCAGTTTTGTTCAGCGTTTCCAGTGACAAATCAGCACTGTAATAGTTACTACCGAAATCGACGACCGTTAAACATACGCCGTTAGTCGCAATGCTGTCGCCTAACTTAACGTCAGCCATATCCAATTTGCCTACTTCCACCGTCACGGTGATGTCTTCGCCTTTTGGCGTGATTGCAGTTAGTTTGCCAACTGCTTCTACAATTCCTGTAAACATAATGCTTCTTTCTAGCGTTGAATGCGTTTGACGGTTGCGGTGATGCGAATATCCACCCCCACCATTCGAACGTCGGTAATAGTTAAATCGATAACTTGTGCCATCTCGGTTAAACCAAGCGCGCCGATCAAGCCTCGTCCATCGCTCCCCATCAACTTAGGCGCGAGATAAACGATCAGTTCATCTACAAGGTTAGCTTCGATTAATGAACTCGCGAGTGTCGCTCCCGCTTCGACCCACAAGTGATTGATGTGACACTCGCTTGCCACGGCTTTCAATGTCGCAGCTAAGTCAACTTGATCATTTTCGGTCAGTTTAGGGGCGATATCACCATCTTGACTGACAATAATACGCTCACCTTCTGTCTTGAATAGCTTTAAATCATTACGAAGCTGAGATTGGCGATCGAGTATGACTCGTGGAGGCTGACGAACGTCAACCTGAAGGTATTGCGATTGTAGGCTTTTTGGCAAATCATCCCAGCGAACGTTCAATGAGGCATTGTCGTCAATCACTGTTTTGCTGGTAGAGAGAATACCACCGCTCATCGCACGATAGTGTTGGACATCTTGGCGAGCTTTTGGGGAGGTAATCCATTGGCTCTGTCCGTTACTCAACGCACTTTGCCCATCGAGGCTAGCTGCCATTTTCAACTGAACATAAGGCATGCCAGTTTGCATGAATTTGATAAAACCTTTGTTCAGCTCGATCGCATCGCTTTCCAACAAGCCAACGTGAACTTCTACCCCTGCATCACGCAGCATTTGAAAACCACGCCCTGCAACTTTCGGGTTTGGGTCTTCCATTGCGCAGACCACACGTGCAACCTTGGCTTTGATAAGTCCTTCAGCACACGGCGGTGTTCGCCCGTAGTGAGAGCAAGGCTCCAACGTCACATAAGCGGTCGCCCCTTCGGTTTTATCCCCAGCCATGCGCATTGCATGAACTTCGGCATGAGCTTCACCCGCGCGATGATGATGGCCTTCGCCAACAATCTCACCGTCACGGACAATAACGCAACCAACGTTGGGGTTAGGCGCTGTGGTATACATGCCGCGCTTCGCCAATTTCAGCGCACGCGACATCATTTCGAAATCTTGAGAGGTAAATACTGAAGAAGTGTTCTGTTGTTCCATGACTCAATCAGTCTTCTAGACGAGCAATTTCTTCGCCAAATTCACGGATATCTTCAAAGCTGCGGTAAACCGATGCAAAACGGATATAAGCAACTTTATCCAGCTCTTTTAATTGGCCCATAACTAGGTTACCAATCATCTCACTTGGCACTTCACGTTCACCTGTTGCACGCAGCTGCGATTTAATCATGCTGATTGCCAATTCGATAGAATCTGCACTCACTGGGCGTTTTTCTAGTGCGCGTTGAATGCCACCGACCATTTTGTCTTCATCAAACGGTTCACGGTTGCCGTTAGACTTAATCACTTTAGGCATCACCAACTCAGCCGTTTCAAACGTGGTAAAACGTTCGCTACAAGCTAAGCACTGGCGACGACGACGCACTTGATGGCCGTCAGCAACTAAGCGGGAATCAATTACTTTTGTATCGTTCTCAGAACAAAAAGGACAATGCATATCACCTCCAAATAGCGTGCGATTGGGTTCGTCCCAAAAGCAAGACTAGTGTAGCGGAATTGCTATGTTAGAGAAAACAAAAAGGGGCACTACTGCCCCTTTTTCAATCAATATCAAACGGTTTCTGTTAACTGCGTGCTAGGTAGTTTGCTTTACCAACCCATTTGTAGCTGGTGAGCTCTTCCAAACCCATTGGGCCACGTGCATGCAGTTTCTGAGTAGATACCGCCACTTCTGCCCCAAGACCAAACTGAGCACCGTCAGTAAAACGAGTTGAGGCATTCACGTAAACCGCAGCAGAACCAACAGAATTAATGAATAATTCCGAGTTAACCAAACTGTTGGTCATGATCGCATCTGAGTGGCTCGCGTTATGAACACGCATGTGGTCAATCGCCTCTTTTACGTCGGCAACCACTTTTACACCCAGCGTGTAACTTAGCCATTCAGTATCAAAGTCACCTTCCACTGCATCACGAATTTGTGTTGCTTGAGCCATCAGTACTTTTGCCTTTGGCTCTGTCACGAAGGTCACTTTATCGCTCATGCGCTCTACGATCATTGATAGGAATTGCGCCGCAACATCTTCATGTACGAGCAAAGTATCTAGCGAGTTACATGCTGAAGGGCGTTGAACTTTTGAATTCTCAACAACGTTCAACGATTTTTCTAGATCCGCTGACTCATCAACAAAAATATGGCTGATACCAAAACCACCGATGATCACTGGAATGGTGCTGTTCTCTTTACACATCTTGTGTAAGCCAGCGCCGCCACGTGGAATGATCATATCAACGTAATCGTCTAGCTTAAGAAGTTGAGAAACCAACTCACGATCTGGCTTTTCAATATATTGAACGGAAGCCGCCGGCAAGTTAGCTTTCGCTAGAGCCGATTGGATAACCTTTACCAATTCCATATTGGAAAAGAACGTCTCTTTACCACCACGTAGGATGCTTGCATTACCTGTTTTTAGACATAGAGCAGCAATATCGATAGTTACGTTTGGACGCGCTTCGTAAATCACACCAACCACACCCAGTGGTACACGACGACGGGACAGAGACATGCCATTTTCTAGCACTTTGCTGTCGATTTCGCTGCCTACAGGATCGTTTAGGCTGATAACGTTACGAACGTCATTAGCGATACCAGTAAGGCGCTCTTCATTTAATAGAAGACGGTCTAGTAGTGCATCTGTTAGACCCGCTTCGCGACCTAATTCGATGTCTTTTGCGTTTGCAACCAAAATAGTTGCCGCATTCGCTTCTAGCTCATCAGCGATGATCGCTAGTGCTTGGTTTTTTTGTGCGGTTGACGCTGTCGCCAATTCGAAAGCTGCATCTTTGGCAGCTTTACCCATATTCGTTAAATCCACTTTGCTTCCCTCAATATCTATTCTTGGATGACGACAAGATCATCGCGGTGAATCACTTCTGAGCCGTAATCATGACCCAAAATAGAGATGATATCTTTACTGTGTTTACCGGCAATGTTTGCTAGGTCTTCGCTTGAGTAGGCGCTGATACCACGTGCCACCAGCTTGCCTTGTGCGTTGGTCACGCGAGCCACTTCACCACGAGCAAAATCACCACTTACCTTAATCACGCCTTTTGCAAGTAGACTACTGCCCTTACCGACAACCGCGCTAACTGCACCATCATCAATAATGATATCACCGGATGCAGCAGGGCCCGCTAGGATCCAGCGCTTGCGGTTTTCTAGCGCTTCTTCACAAGGAAGGAAACGCGTCCCTTGTGGCTCTGAGCTCAATGAGTCAAAAATAACATTTGGTGCGCTGCCCGCAGCGATGATCACCTCAATGCCTGCACGGCGAGCGATGTCTGCCGCCTGAAGCTTGGTTGCCATGCCGCCAGTACCTAGCGTTGTGCCGCTACCACCCGCAATTTTGCGCAAAGTATCATCAATGGTTTTCACTTCTTTGATCAATTCGGCATTTGGATCTTTACGAGGGTCTGCGGTAAACAAACCTTTTTGGTCTGTTAGCAGCAGTAATTTGTCTGCACCACACAAAATCCCCACCAAAGCAGACAAATTGTCGTTATCGCCCACTTTGATCTCGTTCGTTGCTACCGCGTCATTTTCGTTCACGATAGGAATAATGTCGTTTGCAACCAGAGCATTGATGGTGTCACGCGCGTTAAGAAAACGCTCGCGATCATCCAAATCAGCACGAGTTAGCAACATCTGACCAATTTTGATGCCATAAATGCCAAACAGAGACTCCCATGTTTGAATCAGACGGCTTTGGCCCACTGCAGCAAGCAATTGTTTGCTCGCCATCTCGTTGGGCAATGCGGGGTATCCAAGATGCTCACGGCCTGCTGCAATTGCACCAGACGAAACCATTACGACTGAATGGCCTTGTTTTTTTAGTTCAGCACATTGACGAGCCAGCTCTACCATGTGAGCACGGTTTAACGCCAAAGTGCCGCCTGTCAGCACACTTGTACCCAGTTTCACAACGACGGTTTGTGATTGTGAAATAACTGCATTCTGTTGATTCGTTGTCATGATGTCTTCTGAAATGAAAAACAAATAAAGAGTGGATGTTTTAGCAATCAAATGGGGATTTAACAAGCAGAAAAGGTGCGAAAACGCACCTTTTTGTCTTATAGAGGAAGAAAACAGCCAAATTAGGCGAAATCAAACGATTCTGTGTGATATTCCACTTCCAGTTTGAAATGCTCAGCCAGCGTATCTACTAGCTTCTGATGAAAGGTACTCTGGGTGAGGTAAACCTCTTCAGTCACCTTATTCGGTAATGGCTCTGAGGTCCAATCCCCTTCTTTGTTGTATTTACCAATATGGTATTTTGCAGTAAAGCCACCTTCGATGGACTCCAAGTCCATCCACCATCCCCAAAATTCACGTTTTTCTGGCGACTTTTTGTCGTCTACACAAACAGATAGACAGTCAAAATAGTAGTGGCCTTCTTGTGATTGTGGTTCGCGCAGGTAAGGACCTATCGCCTTTAACTTAGACATCAAGCGAAAGTGAGTCGGCCCTTGAGTCGTCTCTGACATAAGAATCTCCGTTTCCATAGTAAGGATATTTAGCTATCCAAGAATGATTATTATTTTTTATTATCATGAGCTTATTTTTTGCTCACATATATCACTCTTAACTAAATTAGGAGATTTGTCATCTTAATAATTCCTCCTCCAACCACTTTATGGCCAAATCGAGGGATTGCTCATAACCTTTTGTAATTGTTTTGGAACTGATTTTCTTTGCTTGACCATAGTGACTAAACAGCGCTACCAACTGGTTGTCACTGTGTGGGGAAACAGGATCCCCTTCCAAACTCAAAGCCAAAATAGGTACCTTGGTTTTACGACTGCTTAAGAACCCTTGTACTTTCAACGACCACGCCATCATCTGCCCAGCCATGCTATTGATGTCCACGGCGTTCTTACCTAAACGAGACGCCAGTAGATCTAGGTACATCTTCGGCATCTGCTGCAGCTTCTTCGGTGAGGTAAACAAATCATGTACAGGTGCACCGAGCGCCACACACGCTTTGATCTTCTCTTGTTCAACGAATGAAAGACGGATCATAGCATTGCCACCAAAGCGGAAACCAATCAATCCCACTTTGTAATGATCGACCCAAGGCAGTTTGTACAGCTCATTCAATACCGCTTGATGCAAACAACTAGAATCTTCCGTTAATGGCCAATGGGAGCTATGACCCACTGACGGCATGTCGATGGTCAACATTGCGATGTCTTTAGGCGCTAAATGATTGCGGAACAAACGCCACATGTCTGTTTGCAAGCTGTCCAAACCCGCACTCACCATCACAACGGGCAATTGCCTGTCCGTACGTGGCAAGTGTAAATTCGCGATGATCTTGCGCTTTTGATAAGGCACTTCGATCTGTTTGATCGTGTATTGCGTTTTCTCAGAGCCTTCGTTGTAAGCTTTATTGGCCAACACTTGAGCTTGAGTCGCAAGGTTATCGTTCTTCAAATGTGGGTAGCCCGCAATACTGAAACACAGCGAAGCGGAAAACAACTCATCCGCCGCATCTTCACCTTTCAATTCGGTTGAACGGCGTTGGTGTTCCATCCCAAGCTTTATCCACTCAAACGTCCAGTTACCGCCGTGATAACCCATCACTGTATCTAACCACTTATCTTCCGTACGCGAATGTTTCGACGACGCAATTTTAGACAGTGTACTTTCCATCTCGATTGGAGATAAACCCTGCCAAGTCCACTGCAAACGTCTTAAGTGTCGATACCACGCACGATCATCTTGCCCTTCTCGCTCATCAAGAATTGTTTGGCTGGTAGGCATGTATTGAGTAAGTGCAGAGGTTTCTTTCGCCTGCTTGTGCTTAACAAACAAGGTTTCTGAGAGGTTTTTACTGACGTCTTCTGACATAGGAAGAACTCTAAGCTATTGGCAATTGCTGTAATAATAATAAAAAAAATGCCCCTATAAAGGGGCATTTCTCAATATTCTTGGTGCAAACTTATTTTTGCTTACGATTTACTGGCTCAGCAAACTGGATAGACATATCCCAAGGTTGCTCGATCCAAGTGTCTTGAGCGATGTCTACTACGTAATCGTCTAGTAGCTCAACACCTGCAGGCTTAGCACATACTGCGATAAGCTTCGCTTTCGGGTACATTTCACGTAACTTGCGTGCTGTGTCACCGCTATCTACTAGGTCTTCAACGATTAGGAAACCTTCGCCGTCACCTTCTGGTGCTTTAACTACTGTCATATCACGCTGGTGATCGTGGTCGTAGCTAGAGATACAAATAGTATCAACGTGACGAATACCCAGTTCACGCGCTAGGATTGCACCAGGAACTAGGCCACCACGGCTTACCGCCCAAATACCTTTCCATTGCTCAGCTGGCATTTGTTTCTCAGCCAGTTCACGGCAGTAAGACTGCATCGCATCCCAAGTGATAATGAATTTTTTACTCATTGTAATAACCTAATAATTTCAAAATATGCATCCCCTCTGTCTAGCTGATGGCGCTGAAATGGACTCATCCCGCTAAACTTTCCACACCAGAGGAAATGGGGGTTTCAAGCTACGCAAACGATTATTCTACCGAAACACATCGTTAATACCAACGCTGATATCAAAATTCTCTGCCTATTACGCAGAAAAATCGTATTCGGTGAACAATACAAAATGGAGAAGTGGATGAATTACTTTAAAAATTATCCACAAACAAAAAGCCAGTGTGAATCGAGTTCGCACTGGCTTTTTTCAATCGTTGGAATTAACCGACCATGTATTTCACAATGAAGATAGCAGACATCACCCACACACTCATCGATACTTCACGGCCTTTACCACTGAACAGTTTAATAGCAGCGTAAGCGATGAAACCTAGCGTGATACCTTCTGCAATAGAGAACGTCAGAGGCATTACCAAACAAGTAACCACAACTGGCGCAGCTTCTGTTAGGTCACGCCAGTCGATACCAACAAGACCAGAAAGCATTAGGATCGCTACATAGAACAGTGCACCAGATGTTGCGTAAGCTGGAATCATACCTGCTAGTGGCGAGAACAACAGAGCCAGAAGGAACAGTACGCCAACAACCACAGCCGTTAGACCAGTACGGCCACCAGCTGCTACACCAGAAACACTCTCAATGTATGACGTCGTGTTTGATGTACCTAATAGAGCACCTACAGATGTTGCTGTTGAGTCAGCAAGTAGCGCTTTGTTTAGACGTGGAATGTTGCCGTTTTCGTCAGTTAGACCTGCTTTCTGTGAAACGCCAACTAGCGTGCCCGCAGTGTCGAACAAGTCAACGAATAGGAAGGCAAATACGACCGAGATCATGCCAACTTCGAACAGACCAGAGAAGTCTAGCTGCATGAAGGTTGGTGCGATGCTTGGTGGTGTCGACATGATGCCGCCCCATTGAACGTCACCAAAGATAAGACCAAGAATTGTCACACCCAAAATGGCGATCATAACCGCACCTTTCACACCACGGTGAACCAGCGCGATAGTCATAAAGAAGCCGATAGCCGCAAGTACAGATGGTAGCGAAGTGATGTTACCCATTGAAACTAGCGTTGCTGGGTTATCTACTACGATGCCGGCATTTTTCAGTGCGATGAACGCAAGGAACAGACCGATACCTGCAGAGATACCTGTACGAAGAGAAAGTGGAATTGAGTTAATGATCCACTCACGGATCTTGAACACACTCAACACAATAAATAGTAGACCCGACACAAATACTGCTGCTAGCGCGACTTGCCACGTATAACCCATACCCAACACAACAGAGTAGGTAAAGAACGCGTTTAGGCCCATACCTGGAGCCTGAGCGATTGGGTAGTTTGCTACTAAGCCCATGATGAAACAGCCAATAGCCGCAGCAAGACACGTCGCAACGAACACAGCACCACGATCCATACCAGTATCTGCAAGGATTGCTGGGTTTACGAAGATAATGTAAGCCATGGTTAAGAAGGTAGTAACACCTGCGATGATCTCAGTGCGCACATTGGTGCCATTTTCACTAAGTTTGAATAGCCTTTCGAGCATGATCGAATCCTGTAAAGGGTAAAAAGTAAACGGTTGCGTAATCGATTGGCTCGAATTATAAAGTTATCAAATAACAAATTCCAGATAGAATTTTCACTCTAATGCGATTTTTTTCTTTGGATATGAAACCGATTCGCTAGCGTTTCAAACGCGATTAAAATTTAAAGCTTAATAAACAATAACTAACAATTAAGGCATTCAAGCAAGACAACGAGTGCAAACTGAACAATGTATTAAACTTTCAAACAGAAACATGGAGTTTTGAGCGTAAAACACTCACGAATTTGGTTAGCAAATGAAATAAGTTGGGGAAGCAAACCTAGAATAGGTGCTTAGCGGTGAGAAATCAGTCAACGTTCAGGATCGAGAGATAAAAAAACGCCACTCAATTTGAGTGGCGGTGAATCATGTCAGCACTATGCACTGAAAAAAAATTCCAATTTATAGGGGTGAACAAATTTGTTCGAGTCACATGCGTTGGCTTCAATTAGTAACCAAAGCTTGTTGGGTATACAAAGTTACCGGTGTAAACAGATTTGCTGTTCCAGAACATTGCACTTGGTAAACCTTTCATAAATATCACCTTCTAAATCAATTAATACTGTTAATTTGGTTGATTTCTCGGTTCCTTGGAGGCGACAAACGGACTCATCCTTTGAGCATTTCATTCTTCTCTCAGAAGCTGGTTACAAATATACCACCAAGAAATTTAATTACAAGCATTTTAGTGACAGAAATCACAAAACATTGATAAATTGATCTTCATCAAGAATTAACTGTAATTAAATTACACTTTAGTAAATTAAAAAATAACCAATCTTATAATTGATACTAATTGAGTTGCATTCGTGTATTTCTGTGTGTCCATAAACTGTGACAGTTCAAGGGCAAATCCTTTTATCCACATCTACTAGTAGCGCCCTTCTGGTGGTATGCTGAAAACAATTCAAAGCCGAAACCGGATTAGCATTTACTGCTAAACACTTATTAAATTTACGGTTTATATTTGGCAAAGCACATCAAAAGGAGTCCTCCGTGTCTGAATTCCATTCTGAAATCAGTACCTTATCACCTGCTCCACTTTGGCAGTTTTTCGATAAGATTTGTTCAATCCCTCACCCTTCTAAACATGAAGAGACACTAGCTCAGTACATTGTGACTTGGGCAACAGAGCAGGGATTTGACGTACGCCGCGATCCAACTGGCAACGTTTTTATCAAAAAGCCAGCAACACCGGGTATGGAAAACAAGAAAGGCGTGGTTCTTCAAGCGCACATCGACATGGTGCCGCAAAAGAACGAAGATACTGATCACGACTTCACTAAAGATCCTATCCAACCATACATCGATGGTGAGTGGGTAACAGCGAAAGGCACAACACTAGGCGCTGACAACGGCATTGGTATGGCTTCTTGTCTTGCAGTTCTCGCTTCTACTGAAATCAAACACGGCCCAATTGAAGTTCTGCTAACGATTGATGAAGAAGCAGGCATGACTGGCGCATTTGGCCTTGAAGAAGGTTGGTTAGAAGGCGACATCCTTCTAAACACGGATTCAGAGCAAGAAGGCGAAGTCTACATGGGCTGTGCTGGCGGTATCGACGGCGCAATGACATTCGACATCACTCGCGATGCCATTCCAGCAGGCTTTGTTACTCGTCAGCTAACACTAAAAGGCCTTAAAGGTGGTCACTCTGGCTGTGACATCCACACAGGTCGTGGCAACGCAAACAAACTGATTGGTCGTTTCCTTGCTGGTCACGCACAAGAGTTGGATCTTCGTCTTGTTGAGTTCCGTGGTGGTAGCCTACGTAACGCTATCCCTCGTGAAGCCTTCATTACCGTTGCTCTACCAGCAGAAAATCAAGATAAACTAGCAGAACTGTTCAACTTCTACACTGAGTTACTAAAAACTGAGCTTGGCAAGATTGAAACAGATATCGTCACTTTTAACGAAGAAGTTGTAACAGATGCACAAGTGTTTGCCGTTGCAGACCAACAACGCTTCATCGCTGCATTGAATGCTTGTCCAAACGGCGTAATGCGCATGAGTGATGAAGTTGAAGGCGTGGTTGAAACGTCTCTTAACGTTGGCGTTATCACAACAGAAGAGAACAAAGTCACCGTACTTTGTCTAATTCGTTCGCTGATCGATTCAGGTCGTAGCCAAGTTGAAGGCATGCTTCAATCAGTAGCAGAGCTAGCTGGCGCGCAAATCGCGTTCTCTGGCGCTTACCCAGGTTGGAAACCAGATGCAGACTCAGAAATCATGGCAATTTTCCGTGATATGTACGAAGGCATCTACGGTCACAAACCGAACATTATGGTTATCCACGCAGGTCTTGAGTGTGGTCTATTTAAAGAACCTTACCCGACTATGGACATGGTTTCTTTCGGCCCAACCATCAAATTCCCTCACTCTCCAGATGAGAAAGTGAAGATTGATACCGTTCAATTGTTCTGGGATCAAATGGTTGCACTTCTAGAAGCTATTCCAGAAAAAGCGTAATCTTAACCAGATACGAAAAAGGGTGCCGAGGCACCCTTTTTTATGGTTCATCGC